>NZ_JBHVHQ010000788.1:0-4050 GCF_042800135.1 Streptomyces sp. NPDC057654
GCCACCCGCCGCGTCTTCGGGCCCTTTCGCGTTCCTGCCGGTCCGCCCCTACGCACCGGCGGGCCCTCACTCGATGGGCGACACCTGCCCGGAATCCGCCCGTCCGGTGCCCCACCTGACGTAGGGCCCCTCGAAACGCACGGCCTCATGCGGACGGGCCGCACCGCCGAGCACGAACACGTCGGGGGCCCCGTCCAGGACACCCCCCGACGGGTCGTCCGACCCGTCCTGCCGCACCACGTCCCGCTCGGGCAGCAGCACGTCGCGGACCACCACCGCGCACAGGTACAGCGTCCCCAGCAGATGCAGCAATATCGCCAGCTGGTACCCCTCCGTCGGCAGCCCCTGGTGCTTGTCCCCGCCGCTCGTGTACGCCAGATACATCCAGATCGCCACGAAGTAGAGAACCTCGCAGCCCTGCCAGATCAGGAAGTCCCGCCACTTCGGGCGCGCCAGGGCGGCGAGCGGGATCAGCCACAGCACGTACTGCGGCGAATAGACCTTGTTGGTGACCACGAACAGCGCCACGACCAGGAACGCGAGCTGCGCCAGCCGCGGCCTGCGCGGCGCGTACAGGCCGAGCGCCGCTATCGCGAGACAGCCGATGATCATCAGCAGCGTCGCGTACGTATTCGTGTTCTCCAGCGTTTCGCCGGTGCGCTGCGAGATGAGCAGCCAGATCGATCCGAAGTCGACGGGCCGGTCCTGGCTGAAGGTGTAGAACTGCGCCCAGCCCTCGCGGATATGGAAGCCGGACGCGTCGTGCGTGAGCATCACCGGCAGGTTCACCACCAGCCAGGACGCGACCGCGCCGACCGCCGTCCGCCCGAAGTCCCGCCAGCGGCCCGCCCGCCAGCACAGGATGAACAGCGGTCCGAGCAGCAGCAGCGGATAGAGCTTCACGGCGGTCGCCAGGCCGATCAGGACGCCGGCGGCGAGCGTACGGCCGCGGGACCACTTCAGCATCGCGGCGGCCAGCAGGGCCGCCGCGAACAGGTCCCAGTTGATGGTGGCGGTCAGCGCCAGGGCCGGCGCGAGGGCCACCAGGAGGGCGTCCCAAGGGCGGCGGCGGTGCGTACGGGCCACGCAGATCACCACGACGGCCGCACAGACCAGCAGCATGCCCGCGTTGACGAGCCAGTACAGCTGCTCGCGGTGCTGCATCGTGCCGCCGCCCGGCGTCAGCCAGGAGGCGACCTCCATGAACAGCCCCGTCAGGACCGGATACTCCAGATACGGCATGCCCCCGGAGACCGAATCGGGGACGCGGTCGAAGTAGGGGACGACGCCCATGTCGAAGCCGCGCCCGTTGAAGAGGTGCGGGATGTCGGAGTAGCAGGCGTGCGTGTACTGCGAGGTCGCGCCGAAGAACCACCCGGAGTCGTAACAGGGCAGCTTCTGCACCATGCCGAGCGCGAACATCCCGATGGCCGCCAGGGTGATGATCCGCACCGCGGTCCACCAGCCCCCGCCGAACACCGCGCGACGGCCGGCCGGGCCGCCGATGACCTCGCTGCCCGCGGCCGCCACCGCGTCCTCGGCGGTGGGGTGTACGGGCTGGTCCTCTCGCGCGCTCGTCATGCGGGCCATCCTGCCGTACGGGCCTGTGGACAGCGGTGAGGGCCGCCACGCGCGCTGCGTGACGGCCCTCATCGGTCATGGCTGCCGGTCGCTAATCGAAGATGCTGCCCGGTTTGGTCGGCGTGATCGTCGGACCGGGACCGCCGGTGGGATGGCCCCCGGGCCCCGAGGTGTCGCCGTCACTGTCCCCGTCGTCCTTGCAGTGCCAGTCGAGCGGGTCGCAGTTATGGGTCGGCGACGGCGAGTGGCTGGGCGTGTGGGTCGGCTTCGTCTCCGTCTGCGTCGCGGTGGGGGTGTGGGTCGGCTTCGTCTCCGTCTCCGTGTGCGTCGGAGTGGGCGTCGGGGTCGGGCTGGCGCCGTCACCGAAGATCTTCTTGCCGATCGGCTGCGGCTTGTCGAAGTCCTCGGCCTGCTTGCCCTTCAGCGCCTTGTTCATGAAATCGGCCCAGATCTCGGCCGGGTACGAAGCACCGTGAATCGTCTTCTGACCGCCCACGCCGCGCATGGACAGGAACTGCTGATTCTTCGCGTTGGGGTCGACGCGGAACATGCCGATGGCCGTGGAGAGCTGCGGGGTGTAGCCCGCGAACCAGGCCGAGCGGTTCTCATCGGTCGTACCGGTCTTGCCCGCCGCCGGCCGGCCCCCTTCGAGCTTCGCCGAGGTGCCGGTGCCGTGCTCGACCACGTTCCGCAGCACGTCGGTGACGTTGTTGGCGATGTTGGCGTCGAACGCCTGCTTCGTCTCCTCCTCGTGCTCGTACACGGCCGTGCCGTCCTTCTCGACCTTCTCGACCGAGTACGGCTCGGCCTGCTTGCCCTTGGCCGCGAAGGTCCCGTACGCGCCGGCGAGCCGGATCGCGCTCGGCGCGGACGTGCCGAGGGAGAAGGTGGGGGAGAGCGAGGCCATCTGGCTCTTGGCGAGCCCCGCCTTGATCGCTTCCTTCTGGACGACGTCGGTGCCCACGTCCATGCCGAGCTGGATGTACGGCGTGTTCACCGAGAACTGCATCGCGGTTCTGAGGCTGATGGGCCCCCTGTTCTCACCGCCGTCGTTCGGCTGGTGCCACTCCGAGCCGTCCTTGTCGTGCCAGACCTGCCCGTTGAAGTCGCGGAGCGTCACCCTGTCATCGCCGTTGTACATGCTCTCCGGCGAGACCGGGGTGCGTTCGTCGTCACCCTGGTCCGCGGAGAGGCCCTGATTGCGCTTGCCGTGCTCCATGGCCGCTGCCAGGACGAACGGCTTGAAGGTCGAACCGACCTGGACGCCGGTTTCGTCGGAGTTGTTGGTGAAGTGCTTCAGCGCGTCCTCACCGCCGTAGATCGCGATGATCTTGCCCGTGCCCGGCTCCACCGACGCCCCGCCGAACTGCACGTGCTCGTCGACCTTGCGCTCCTTCGGCTTGATGTTCGCCTTCCGGACCGCCTCGACGGACTTCGCCAGCGTATCGACCTTGTCCCTCTGGAAGGTGGTGTGGATCTGGTAACCGCCCTTGTCCAGCTGGGCCTTGGTGATCTTGCCCTTGCTGTGCGCGACGATGTAGGAGTCGGCGAGGTCCGTGAGATAGCCGATCTGCCCGGCCCGGTCCGTCGCGGGCTTGGGCCGCTGCGGCTTCGGGAAGCCCTTCGCCAGCACCTTCTGGCGCTCCTCGGGCTTCATCCGCTTGGTCTCCACCTCACGCCTGAGCGCGAAATTCCACCGTTCCGTGGCCCGCCTGGTGTTCTTCTCGGGCGTCGCCGCCGGCCCCTGGCCGCCCCACGGGTCGTACAGGTTCGGGCCGTTCAGCGTCGCGGCGAGGAACGCGCTCTCGCTCGGCGACAGGTCCGAACAGTCCTTGTTGTAGTACGCGCGCGCCGCGGCCTGGATGCCGTACGCGCCTCGCCCGTAGTAGGCGGTGTTCAGGTACCCGGCGAGGATGTCGTCCTTTTCCGTCTTCAGCCCCACCTTGATGGAGATCAGCAGCTCGGTGGCCTTGCGCTGGAGCGTCTGCTCCTGGTTCAGGTACGTATTCTTCACGAACTGCTGCGTGATGGTCGATCCGCTCTGCGTCTCACCGCCCTGCGCCATCTTCAGGACCGCGCGCGCGATGCCCATCGGGTCGACGCCCGAGTCGGTCTCGAACGAGGCGTTCTCCGCGGCGATCACGGCGTTCTGCATCGAGTGGGGGATCTGCGCGAGCGGCACGATCTGCCGGTTGAGCTCACCGCCGCCCGCGACCACCATCGTCTTGCCGTCGGCCCAGTAGTAGACATTCTTCTGGACCTTCGACGCGGCCTGCGCCGTCGGGATGTCCACCATCATCAGCGCTATGCCCACCGCGCCCACCACAAGGCCCATGAAACCCAGGCACGTGGCCGTGACCAGCTTCCAGGACGGCATCCAGCGACGGAATCCGTACTTGCCCGCGCGCGGGTAGTCGATGAAGCGCTTCTTGACGGGCCCGCTGTCGCCGCCGCGGCCGCGCCCCCGGC
>NZ_JBHVHQ010000789.1:0-4042 GCF_042800135.1 Streptomyces sp. NPDC057654
TAAGGGCGCGCCGCGGGCCGCGCGCCGGCCCGCACCGGGGGGGGGGAGGGGGGGGGGTGGGCCGCCTCCCCCGCGGGGGTCGTGGGGGCCGGGGGCGCGGCCGGCCACCCGGTCCCCGGCGCGGACCTGCACTACGAGTCCACCGTGCCCACCGGCGCGGGCCTCTCCTCCTCCGCCGCCCTCGAAGTCGCCACCGCCCTCGCCCTCAGCGACCTCTACGGGCTGGAGCTCGACCCGCGGAGCCTCGCCCGGATCTCCCAGCACGCCGAGAACGACTTCGTCGGAGTGCCCTGCGGCATCATGGACCAGATGGCCGCCGCCTGCTGCGCCGAAGGCCACGCCCTCCACCTCGACACCCGCGACCTCACCCAGCGCCACGTACCGTTCGATTTGGCGGACCACGGACTGACCCTCCTCGTCGTGGACACCCGTGTGAAACACGAACTGGGAGACGGCGCGTACGCCGAGCGGCGCGCCGGCTGCGAGGCGGGCGCGCGGGCGCTCGGCGTACGCGCGCTGCGCGACGTGCCCTACGAGCAACTATCCGCCGCACTCGAACAATTGGCGGCCTCGGATGACTCAGGCAACGACAGAATCAGCCGTTACGTGCGCCACGTCGTGACCGAGAACCACCGCGTCGAGCAGGTCATCGCCCTCCTCGACGCCGGGTACGCCCGCGCCGTCGGCCCCGTCCTGAGCGCCGGCCACGCCTCGCTCCGCGACGATCTGCGCGTCTCCTGCGCCGAGTTGGACAAGGTCGTCGAGGTCGCCTGCGCCGCCGGCGCGCTCGGCGCCCGGATGACCGGCGGCGGCTTCGGCGGCTCGGCCGTCGTGCTGGCCGCCGAGGGCGACGCGGACGCGGTGGAGAAGGCGGTGCGCGACGCGTTCGCGGCGGCCGGGCGGCGCGCTCCGCGCGTCTTCCCCGCCGAGCCGAGCAGGGGCGCGCGACGGATCGTATGACAGCGCCCCCGCCGCGGGCGCGACGCCTCAACTCGCTGCCGCCACGCGCCGTTTGATCGCGGGAACGGATCAATTCACGTCGTTCTGCGGCGCGGACCGCCCCAGGACCGGACAGGGAACACACCCTGAACACAGGGAGCGGCCAGTTTTGTGAATCGCCTTCCGTTGTCGTACCCCCGCCGTACTCTGATGCACAGCGTCGGTGGGGGCCGACGCCGATCAGGGGGCGAGACAGGCAGGTACGACGCCCGGGGGCGGGTAGACGTCACAGCACGGCGGCGGCCGTGAGGCAGTGGCGACCCCTGAACCGGGCGCCGTACCCGCACTGGTTTCTCCGCGATCCACTGACATCTGACCTGTCTGACATGGGGGTGGCTGTGGCACGTATTCGGGTACTGGTGGTCGACGACCACCGCATCTTCGCCGAGTCCCTCGCCGCAGCGCTCGCGGCCGAGCAGGACGTGGAAGTCGCGGCAGCGGGCAGCGGACCGGCGGCGCTGCGCTCACTGGAGCGCGCCGCCGCGGAGGGCCGCCGCTTCGACGTGCTGCTCGTCGACGCCGACCTCGGCGCCGCGGCCGGCGACGTCGCGCGCGTACCGGGCCCCGCGCACCTCCAGGGCCGGGACGCCGCGGACACCGCGGTGGACGGCATCTCGCTGGTGGCGGGCGTACGGTCCGGGCAGCCGGGCGTACGGACCGTGGTGCTGGCCGAGCGCGACGACGCGCGCCGGGCGGCGGCGGCGCTCCAGGCCGGGGCCTCCGGCTGGGTCGCCAAGGACTGCTCCCTCTCCCGGCTGCTCGCCGTCATCCGGGGCGTGCTGCGGGACGAGACGCATCTGCCGCCCGCGCTGCTGACGGGCGTGCTGCGGGAGCTGACGGCGGCCCGCAAGCACCGCACCGAGAGCGAGCGGCTGGTCGAGTCGCTGACCCCGCGCGAGCGCGAGGTGCTGCGCTGCATGGTCGCGGGGCTGGGCCGCAAGGCGGTCGCCGAGCGGCTCTACCTCTCCCCGCACACGGTCCGCACGCATATGCAGAACGTGCTGGGCAAGCTCGGCGTGCACTCCACGCTCGCCGCCGTGGCGCTGGCCCGCCGGGCCGGGGTGGGCCCGGTCGACCTAGCCGGGGATATTGTCGAACGGGGCGGTCAGCTGGCGTAGCAGGTCGGCCAGTTCACGGCGCTGCGGCCGGGACAGCTCGACCAGGATCGCGCGCTCCTGCGCGAGCAGCCCGGCGAGCGCCTGGTCGGCGCGGTCGCGCCCCTCGGGGGTGAGCCGCACCAGCACGCCGCGCCGGTCGCTGGGGTCGGGCAGCCGCTCGACGAGGCCCTTCTTGGCGAGCCGGTCGATGCGGTTGGTCATCGTGCCCGAGGTGACCAGCGTCTGCGTCAGCAACTGGCCGGGGGAGAGCTGGTACGGGGCCCCGGCGCGCCGCAGCGAGGTCAGGACGTCGAACTCCCAGGGCTCCAGCTGATGCTCGGCGAAGGCGATCCTGCGCGCCCGGTCGAGATGGCGTGCGAGCCTGGAGACGCGGCTCAGCACCTCCAGCGGTTCCACGTCGAGGTCCGGGCGCTCGCGGCGCCATGCTGCGACCAGTCGATCGACCTCGTCCTCCATGGCGATCAGTGTAAAGGGTCTGTCGACATGAAGTCTCTTGACGTCAAGATATATTTGCAGGGATGCTGGGCATCGTTCGCGGGAAGCGCCGTCCCGCTTCGGAAAGTCCGTACCTGCAAGGGGGCTCGAACATGCACCGCGCACCAACCTGGGATCCGCAGCAGTACCTCCGCCACGCCAGCCATCGGACCCGGCCCTTCCACGATCTCCTCGCCCGGATACCGGAACTGCCGGCCGCCGCAGGCCGCCCCGCCCGCATCGCCGACCTCGGCTGCGGCCCCGGCAACGTCACCGCGCTCCTCGCCGACCGCTGGCCCGACGCCCACATCACCGGCCTCGACAGCTCCACCGAGATGCTCGCCGAAGCCGCCTCCCGCCAAGGCCCCACCGCGGGCGGCGGACGGCTCGACTTCGCCCCCGCCGACGCCGCCGACTGGGTCCCCGACGAGCCCTACGACCTGATCGTCTCCAACGCCGCCCTCCAATGGGTGCCCAACCACCCCGACTCCCTCGAAACCTGGGTCGACGCCCTGCACCCCGGCGGCACCCTCGCCTTCCAGGTCCCCGGCAACTTCACCTCGCCCAGCCACGCCATACTCGGCGAACTCTGCGACACCCCCCGCTGGCGCGAACGCCTCGACGGCCACGGCCGCCGCTTCGTCCACATCCTCGACCCCGCCGACTACCTCGAACGCCTCACCGGCCTCGGCTGCGACGTCGACGCCTGGGAGACCACCTACGTCCAGCTCCTCGCCGGCGCCGACCCCGTACTCGACTGGGTCAAGGGCACCGCGCTGAGGCCCGTACTGACCGCCCTGGACGGCGACGACGAAGCCGCCGAGGAATTCCTCGGCGAATACCGCGACCTGCTCCGCAAGGCGTACCCCACGGGCCCGCACGGCACTGTCTTCCCCTTCCGGCGCATCTTCGTCGTCGCCCGCACCCACCCCGGAAACCCGAAGTGATCACCGCGCCCGACCACGTCCAGCTCACCGCCCCAACCGGCAGCGAGGCCGTCCTTCGCGCCTTCTACACCAAGGCGCTCGGCATGACCGAGACCCCCAAGCCCCCGGAGCCCGCCGTCCGCTCCGAGGACCGCCTGGGACTCCTGAAGCCGCTGGACGGCTGACCCCGCCCGGACGCCGCGGCCCGGCCCGTAGGAAAGGCCCCGCGACCGCAGCGTCCGGGCCCGCCGTTTGGGCTCGCACGGGACATCCCACGGCCCGCACCCGGCGTCCGCAGACGCCACTGGGCGTCCGAGGCCCGCGCCTGGTATCCGGGCCCTGCACTCGGCGTCCGGAGGCAACGCTGGGCGTCCGGGGCCCGCGCCTGGTATCCGCGTCCCGCACTGGGCGTCCGCAGACAACGCTGGGAGTCCCGGACCCGCGGCCGGTGTCCGCGTCCCGCACTCGGCGTCCGCAGACACCACGGAGCATTCGGGGCCCGCAGCCGGGCCCTGCACAGGGCGG
>NZ_JBHVHQ010000790.1:0-4028 GCF_042800135.1 Streptomyces sp. NPDC057654
GACCGATGGCGGGTCCGGGCGGACGACTGCCGCGCCGCCCCGTCGCCCCCTCCATGACCGGTCCGGGCGCATCGCGGGGGAGCGCGCCCGGACCGGTCCCGCGTGTGCGTGTCGGTGCCCCGTCGTAGGCTGGAGAACCCCGGCACGTTGGACGTGTCGGGCGGTTCGCGTTGTCCACCCACTCCGCCTCGCCATCTCTCTATCCCCTTAATCTCCTTAATCCCCTTAATCTCCTTATCGAGTCCACTCCCCTGGGACGGAAGCCTCCATGAGCCTGCACGGCCTGCTCGACGCAGTCGTCAAAGATCCGGCGCTCGCCGAAGCGGTAAAGGCCGCAGCCGACGGCAACCGGCCCCACATCGACCTGGTCGGACCGCCGGCCGCCCGCCCGTTCACCATCGCGGCGCTGGCCCGTAGCGGAAGCGGAAAGGACGGAAGCGGAGAGGGCGGAAGCGGAAAGAGTGGCAGCGGAAAGGGCGGCGCGCAGCGCACCGTGCTGGCCGTCACCGCGACCGGCCGGGAGGCCGAGGATCTGGCCTCGGCGCTGCGCTCGCTGATGCCGGCGGGCCGCCAGGACGCGGTGGTGGAGTACCCGTCGTGGGAGACCCTGCCGCACGAGCGGCTCTCGCCGCGCTCGGACACCGTCGGCCGCCGCCTCGCGGTACTGCGCAGGCTGGCGCACCCGCGCGCGGACGACCCGGCGGCCGGCCCGGTGAGCATCGTGGTCGCGCCCGTACGGTCCGTACTCCAGCCGCAGGTCAAGGGGCTCGGGGAGCTGGAGCCCGTCAGCCTGCGCAGCGGGCAGAGCGCCGACCTCGAAGAGATCGTGGACGGGCTGGCGGCGGCCGCGTACGCGCGGGTGGAACTGGTCGAGAAGCGCGGCGAGTTCGCCGTGCGCGGCGGCATCCTCGATGTGTTCCCGCCGACCGAGGAACACCCGCTGCGGCTGGAGTTCTGGGGCGACGAGGTCGAGGAGATCCGCTACTTCAAGGTCGCCGACCAGCGGTCCCTGGAGGTCGCCGAGCACGGGCTGTGGGCCCCGCCGTGCCGGGAACTGCTGCTGACCGAGGACGTGCGGCAGCGGGCCGCCGCCCTCGCCGAGGACCACCCGGAGCTCGGCGAACTGCTCGGCAAGATCGCCGAGGGGATCGCGGTGGAGGGCATGGAGTCCCTGGCTCCGGTCCTGGTCGACGACATGGAGCTGCTGCTGGACGTGCTGCCGGCCGGGAGCATGACGGTGGTCTGCGACCCGGAGCGGGTCCGTACCCGCGCCGCCGACCTGGTCGCGACCTCGCAGGAGTTCCTCCAGGCGTCCTGGGCGGCCTCGGCGGTCGGCGGGGCGGCCCCCATCGACGTGGGCGCGGCGTCCCTGTGGGGCCTCGCGGACGTCCGGGAGCACGCCCGCGACCTGGGCATGATGTGGTGGTCGGTCAGCCCGTTCGCCGCGGACGAGGAGCTGGACGACGACACCCTGGGGCTGGGCATGCACGCCCCCGAGGTGTACCGCGGCGACACCGCCCGCGCCCTCGCCGACACCAAGGGGTGGCTGGCCGACGGCTGGCGCACGGTCTTCGTCACCGAGGGTCACGGCCCCGCCGCCCGTACCGTGGAGGTCCTCTCCGGCGAGGGCATCCCCGCCCGGCTCGCCGCGCCCGACAGCGAGACGGGCGAGCTCGCGGAGCTCACGCCGTCCGTGGTGCACGTGGCGTGCGGTTCCGTCGAGCACGGCTTCGTGGACCCCGGCCTGAAGCTGGTGGTACTGACCGAGACGGACCTGTCGGGGCAGCGGGCCGCGTCCAGGGAACTGGGCCGGATGCCGGCCCGCCGCCGTAAGACCATCGACCCGCTCACCCTCCAGCCCGGCGACTTCATCGTCCACGAGCAGCACGGCGTGGGCCGCTATGTGGAGATGGTGCAGCGCACGGTGCAGGGCGCCACGCGCGAGTACCTGCTGGTGGAGTACGCGCCCGCGAAGCGCGGCCAGCCCGGCGACCGGCTGTTCGTGCCGACCGACCAGCTGGAGCAGATCACCAAGTACGTGGGCGGCGAGGCCCCCACCCTGCACCGGCTCGGCGGCGCCGACTGGACCAAGACCAAGGCGCGCGCGAAGAAGGCCGTCAAGGAGATCGCCGCCGACCTGATCCGGCTCTACTCCGCGCGGATGGCGGCCCCCGGCTACACCTTCGGCCCCGACACGCCCTGGCAGCGCGAACTGGAGGACGCCTTCCCGTACGCGGAGACGCCCGACCAGCTCACGACGATCGCCGAGGTCAAGGAGGACATGGAGAAGTCCGTCCCGATGGACCGGCTGGTCTGCGGCGACGTCGGGTACGGCAAGACCGAGATCGCGGTGCGGGCGGCCTTCAAGGCCGTGCAGGACGGCAAGCAGGTCGCCGTGCTGGTGCCGACGACGCTGCTGGTGCAGCAGCACTTCGGCACGTTCACCGAGCGCTACGGGCAGTTCCCCGTCAAGGTCCGGGCGCTGTCCCGGTTCCAGACGGACAGCGAGGCGAAGGCGGTGCTGGAAGGTCTCAAGGACGGCACCGTCGACCTGGTCATCGGCACCCACCGGCTGTTCTCCTCCGAGACGAAGTTCAAGGACCTGGGCCTGGTCATCGTCGACGAGGAGCAGCGGTTCGGCGTCGAGCACAAGGAGCAGCTGAAGAAGCTCCGCGCCAACGTCGACGTGCTGACCATGTCCGCGACCCCCATTCCGCGGACGCTGGAGATGGCGGTCACCGGCATCCGCGAGATGTCCACGATCACGACGCCGCCGGAGGAGCGCCACCCGGTGCTGACCTTCGTCGGCCCGTACGAGCAGAAGCAGATCGGCGCGGCCATCCGCCGCGAACTGCTCCGCGAGGGCCAGGTCTTCTACATCCACAACCGCGTCGAGTCCATCGACCGCGCCGCCGCCCGGCTGCGGGAGATCGTGCCGGAGGCGCGCATCCAGACGGCGCACGGGCAGATGGGCGAGACCCAGTTGGAACAGGTCGTCGTCGACTTCTGGGAGAAGAAGTTCGACGTGCTGGTCTCCACGACCATCGTGGAGTCGGGCATCGACATCTCCAACGCCAACACCCTCATCGTCGAGCGCGGCGACAACTTCGGCCTCTCGCAGCTGCACCAGCTGCGCGGCCGCGTCGGGCGCGGGCGCGAGCGCGGCTACGCCTACTTCCTGTACCCGCCGGAGAAGCCGCTCACCGAGACGGCCCACGAACGGCTCGCCACCATCGCCCAGCACACCGAGATGGGCGCGGGCATGTACGTCGCCATGAAGGACCTGGAGATCCGCGGCGCGGGCAACCTGCTCGGCGGCGAGCAGTCCGGGCACATCGCGGGCGTCGGCTTCGACCTGTACATGCGCATGGTCGGCGAGGCCGTCGCCGACTACCGCGCCTCGCTCGACGGGGAGACCCAGGAAGAGGCGCCGCCGGAGGTGAAGATCGAGCTGCCGGTCGACGCGCACGTGCCGCACGACTACGCGCCGGGCGAGCAGCTGCGCCTCCAGGCGTACCGGTCCATCGCCTCCGCGAGCAGCGAGGAGGACATCAAGGCCGTCCGCGAGGAGCTGACCGACCGCTACGGCAAGCTGCCGGAGCCGGTCGAGAACCTGCTGCTCGTCGCCGGCCTGCGGATGCTCGCCCGGTCCTGCGGCGTCGCGGACATCACGCTCCAGGGCTCCAACATCCGCTTCGGACCGGTGGAACTGCGCGAGTCGCAGGAACTCCGCCTCAAGCGGCTCCACCCCCGCGCCGTCATGAAGCCGGCCACCCACCAGCTCCTCGTGCCCCGCCCGACGACGGCCCGCATCGGCGGCAAGCCCCTGATGGGCCGTGAACTGCTGGCGTGGACGGGAGAGTTCCTCACCACGGTGGTGGGCTCGTAGGGCTCGTAGGACTCGTAGGGCTCGTAGGGACGGGCTGGGCAATCGGGTTGGTCAATGTCGCCAACGTGATCAATGGGGGCGGGTTTGTAACCGTGGGTTCGTAGGGGCGGGTGCCGGGCAGCCTTTGAAAGCGACGCAC
>NZ_JBHVHQ010000791.1:0-4007 GCF_042800135.1 Streptomyces sp. NPDC057654
AGGACCCCGAGGTGATCATCGTCGAGATGCGCGCCGAGGGGCGCGTCGTGGCCACCGGCCGCCCGTACGAGATGACCTACGTCGTGGTCGCCACCGTCAAGAACGGCCTCATCACCCGCTACCGCGACTACTGGAACCCCCTCGCCGCCACCGAGATCGCGGGCGACCGTGACGCGCCCTGGAACGGCGCCCCGTCCTCGGCCGCGTAGCGGCGCCCCTCTTCTCCCAGGAGCCCACCATGCAGACGACCGATGACACCTTCCTGGTGACCGGCGGCACCGGCAACACCGGCCGCCGCGTCGCCGCCCGGCTGGCCGGGCTCGGCCACCGTGCGCGCGCCGGGAGCAGACGGCCCCCGGCGGGGCAGGCGGCCCCCGGCGTGGAGCACGCCCGCTTCGACTGGGACGACGCCTCGACCCACGCTCCGGCCCTCGCCGGTGTGCGGGGTCTCTACCTCGTTCCGCCCGTCGCCGCCTCGGACCCGGCGGCGCCGATGCTCCCGTTCCTGCGCACGGCGCGGAGCCTGGGCGTGCGCCGCGTCGTGCTCCTCAGCTCCTCCGCGATCCCCGAAGGCGACGAGGGCGGCGCCAACGGTGACAGTCGCCTCGGCCTCGGAGCGGTGCACCGGGCCGTACGCGAGGAGTTCCCGGAGTGGGCCGTGCTCCAGCCGTCGTGGTTCATGCAGAACTTCACCGGCGACCACATCCACGCCCACAGCATCCGCGCCGACGACGAGATCGTGACGGCCACCGGCGACGGCCGCGTCGGGTTCGTCGACGTCGAGGACATCGCCGAAGTCGGCGTACGGGCCCTCACCGACGCGCGTCCGCACAACACCGCGCACCTCATCACCGGCCCCGAGGCGCTCAGTTACGCGGACGTCGCCGCCACCGTCTCCGGCCTCGCGGGCCGGTCGGTGCGTCACCGCGCCATCGGCTACGAGGCCATGCGCGAGCGGCTGACGGCCTCCGGCATCCCGGAGCGATTCGCGGACCTGCTCGCGGGCATGGACCGGGCCATTTCCGAGGGTGCGGAGGACCGCACCAGCCCCACCGTCGAACGCGTCACCGGCCGCCCGCCTCGAACCTTCGCCGCCCATGCGGCGGCCAACACCGCCGCATGGAAACGAAACTGACGGTCTGATATCTGACGCCCTGACGGTGTGTCACGTAGCCGCAAGCTCCGCCAGTCTCAGCACCGTGTTCCAGTTGCGGGCCGTCGCCGTCATACCGAAGCGCCGGTCGTTCAGCAGCGGCGGCAGCTTCGCCTTGTGCACGCCGTCGGGAAAGTGGCAGTACACCTCGCGCTTCCCCGCGGCGAACTCCTCCGGCGCGTACGCCGCCGGGTCGAGCCCCTCCAGCCGGGCCGCGTCCAGCGGCCCGGCCAGGAAGGTCACCAGGAAACGCGAGGGATCGAGCCCCGTCATGTCGAAGGGGTTATCGTCGATGACGCGCCGCAGGTCGCCGCCCTCCCGCACCACGCAGGGGACGGCGAACCCCAGCTCACCGGCGATGGTCGCCTCCAGCTCGGCCGCGAGCCGCTGCTCGCCGTCCGCGCCGGAGGCGGTGGGGTGCGTGAAAACGGCGTTGCCGCTGTTGAGGTGCGTACGCACCGACCCGCACCCCATTCCCGTCAGCAGCTCCCGCAGCGTCGCCATCGGCACCCGCTTGTGCTTGCCGACGTTGATGCCGCGCAGCAGCCCTACGTAAGTGGTCATCCGCTCACGCTAGCTCCTGCCCACGACAGTCGGGCCGTGGCCGGAGCGGAGCGCGTGCCGTCCGGGGCGACCGCCACGAGCTGGAGCGTCGTGGAGTGTTCGCGGCCCGCGCGCTTCAGCGACTTGACGTAGAAGACCTCGTCGTAGATCCGGCCGATCGCCTCATGCCCGCCGTCGCCCCCGAGCCGGGAGACGTCGTAATACCAGACTCCGGACCCGGCCATCCGCCAGGACAGGAATACCTCGGCCGAGCCGCCCGCGACATGCGCGGCGTCGACCTGGAATCCGGTCGGCCGCTCGACCCGCATGGGCCGCCCGCCCGCGAGCAGCGCCAGCTCGCCGATGTTCACGGCGTACGAGCCCTTGTGGGCGGCGGAGACCCGCAGCCCGATCGCGGCGATCGTCCGGCCCCGGAAGCGGCCGAGGTGGAAGGCGTGGGTGTGCCAGCCGTGCGGGCCCGCCTTGGGAGCCCGCAGCCAGACGAATTCCTCGGGGGAGTCCTCGAAGATCAGCCCGGCCTCCAGGCTGCTCGCCGGCCCGGACTGTCCCACCCGGTAGGTGAGACGCAGCGATTCGCCGCCCCCCACCGCCAGCCGCGTCTTGAAGAGGCGGACGGTCGTCGGGTTGCCGGGGCCCAGCTCGCCGGAGATCTTCAGGGAGGAGCCGCCGTCGTACGCCGTGGTGTAGTCGTAGTCGACGCTCAGCGGAGTGCCCGGACTCGTCGCCCAGAACTGCCAGGTCGGCAGGATGTCCTGGACGCTCGCGTTGTTCCACTGTGCGCCGCTCACCCGCTTGCCGTCGACGTGGAAGGCGCGCCCGTGGCCGGTGTTGAAGCGGGTGACGAAGGGGAACGAGCCGATGACCGACCGCTCGGTCATGTAATGGGCGACGCCGTCCCACTTCCTCGGGTTGTTCTCGTCCCGCCCCTTGCCGTCGTCCTCGTCCGGCCACGGCACGTACTCGGTGCGTCCGGTGCGCGTCGGGTCCTCGTTCGGGCCGGACCAGTACTGCCGCTCGCGCTGGAAGACGCCCGCCTGCGCGTCGGGGTTCTCCCGGTCCGGGTACCGGTCCCACGCGAAGTGCGAGCCGAACAGCGCCCAGCTCGTACGGGCCGGCTGCCCCTCGGGGAAGATCAGCCGGGTGTCGTACGGCGGGTTGAAGCCGTACTTCTCGTTCTCCGTGCCGAGGAACGCGACCTTGTACGGGTCCAGGCCCAGCTTCTTCGCCGTGTCCCGGGACGTGGCGACCCGCTCCTCGTTCCACGCGTAGTTGGCGAAGAGGCTGTCCATCACCGGGGTGTCGCCGTCCTGAATCCACGGCGCGTTCCGGTCGTTGAGCTGATTCTGGTAGGACAGCCGCCCATTGACCATGATCGTGTCGTACCACTGGAGATGGAATCCGGCGGGGGCCTTCGACCGGAGATACTTGAGCATCTTCATCAGCCCGGCCGCGTCCCGCTCCGAAATGGTGGCTTCCTGGTTGATGAAATAACCGTCGAAGCCGAAGTAGTCCGCCATCTCGATCAGCTTGTCCGCCACCGGGAACGACCCGTCCGCGCGCTGCTCCAGATAGTCCGAGAACGCGCCGTCACGCGGCCAGAACCAGCACCCCAGCGATCGCACGCCATTGCGGTGCGCCGCGTCCGTATAAGCCGGGTTGGGCAGATTGATCAGGCCGTGCACCGGTTTGTCGACGGGCGAGCCCGCGATGGGCATGCCGTGCCACGAACCGTACAGATCGCTGTACTGCCAGAAACGCAGCAGCCGGCGCGCGAAGGTGTCGTTGTATTTGAACGCGGTGAAAAAGGAGTTGTCGTAGTCGAACGACAGATTCATCAGCTGCGGGGCCGTCGACAGCTTCGGATTCGCCTGGGTCGCGGCGAACGGCGCGATGCGCTCGGCCAGTGGCACCCGCGAGCGCAGATACCGCGCGTGCGGATCGCTCCCGGGCGACCACCGCTTGAGGGCCGCCGCGTCGTAGCCGTGCAGGAACGGCTGGTGCGGCGCCCGGTCCGGGGCCGGCGGCCCGTCCGCCGCGGCAGCCGCCGCGGCGAACGGGCCCGCCTGCCCGGCGAGGCCGACGGTGACGCCGGCCGCACCGAGCATGGCGATGAACGCTCTGCGTTCCATCGAGTGGGTCACTCCTTCACAAGGCGCAGCGTCGCGATCTCGAACGGACGCAGGGACAGGGAGATCTCGCCGTCCGCCGCCTCCACCTCGGCGTGCGGGCGCTCCAGCAGGTCGCAGTACGCGGCCGAGGCCAGCGGGAAACCGGCGGACAGCTTGGTACG
>NZ_JBHVHQ010000792.1:0-4006 GCF_042800135.1 Streptomyces sp. NPDC057654
CCTTTACGGCCTGCCACGGGCATTTTGCTTTTTACGCGTCGGCTCGTGGTGCTGCGGTGGAGTCGCGTACGACGAGTTCGCCGAGGAGTTCCGTCGGTTCTGGTGTGTGGCCGTCGAGTACCGCGATGAGGGCTTTCATGCCTGCCTCGCCGACGGCTTCGGCGGGCAGTCGTATGGTCGTGAGTTCCGGTTCGACGGCGGTCGCCAGGGACAGGTCGTCGAAGCCGGTGACCGAGACGTCGTCCGGGACGCGTAGTCCGAGCCGTCGGGCGGCTTTGCAGGCGCCGGCCGCCAGGAGGTCGTCGTCGCAGACGAGGGCTGTCGGCCGTGGTCCCGGTCCGCTGAGGGCGCGCTCGGCGGCGAGTCGGCCTTCGGTGACGCCGAGGGCGGCGGGTTCGGTTCGTAGGGTGGCGTCGGGGGCCTGGCGGATGGCGGTGGCGAGGGCTTCGGCGCGTTTGGCGAAGGTCCAGGAGTCGATGCCGGCCGCGATGTGGGCGAAGCGGCGGTGGCCGAGGGCGAGCAGGTGTTCGGTCACGTGGCGCATTCCGTCGGCGATGTCGAGGTTGACGGTGGCGGCGGAGTCGGAGTGCAGGGGGTCGCTGTCGAGCATGACGAGGGGGAGTCCGCCGCCGCGGATGGCGGCGAGTGCGTCGGCGGCCATGGAGGAGGCGATGACGCCGTCGACGGCGGCGCGTGCGGAGTCGAAGGGGTCGCGGGCGGGGCCGATGCCGTCGGGTGAGGGGTAGAGGAGGACGCCGACGCTGTGTTGGCTCGCGATGCGGGCGGCGCCGGCGTGGACGCGGGCGAAGAATTCGTTGGTGAGGGCGGGGACGACGAGCAGGACGGTTCGGGTGCGGCCGAGCCGGAGGTTGCGTGCGGCGAGGTTGGGGCGGTAGCCGAGTTCGCGGGCTGATGCTCGTACGGAGGCGGCTGTGCGTTCGGAGACGCGGCCGCGCCATTTGTCGCCCAGGACGAGGGAGACGGTGGCTTGTGAGACGCCGGCGGCGCGTGCGACGTCGCGGCTGGTCGTGCGGTCGCCGGTCGGCCGGGTGGCTGTTGCTGGGGGCTGGTCCGTTCCGTCGGCGTGTTCGCGCGGTGCGCCACCCTGGCCTGTCACGATCGTGCTCCTCTGTTCCCGTCCGGTCCGTCCGGGACTCTATCGGGGTGGACCGGCGGTCAGTGCTCATGATAGGTGTAGCCCCGCACATTATACGTAACACCCCGGGAGTGGACCGGAGTGCGAAGGGGCGGGCGATGGCTGCGGGCTATGGGGATCTGCTGCGGACGCGGTACGCGGCGCGGCTGTTGTGCGGGACGCTCGTGGGGCGGTTGCCGAATGCCACGGCCACGCTCGCGATCGTGCTGTTCGCGCGTGCCGAGGGCGCCGGTTATGGCCTGGCGGGGGCGCTGACGGCGGTCTACGGGGTGGGGAACGCGGTGGGGCAGCCGCTGCTCGGCCGGGCGGTGGATCTTTACGGGCAGCCCCGGGTGATGTTTCCGGCGTCGGTGCTGTCGGCGCTGTCGGTGGCCGTGTTCACGGGGTGGGGGCTGGGTCCGCTGCCGGTGGCGTTCGCCGCGATGCTGCTCGCCGGGTTCTTCACGCCGCCGTTGGAGGGCGGGCTGCGGGCGCTGTGGCCGAGTGTCCTGAAGCGGGATGACCGTATTCACGCGGCGTACGCGCTGGACGCGGTGGCGCAGGAGGTGATGTTCGCGGTGGGTCCGTTGCTGGTGACGCTGCTGGTGGCGGCCTGGTCGCCGACGGCGGCGCTGCTGGTGGTCAACGCGCTGGGCGTCGCGGGGGCGTTGTCCGTGGTCGTCTCGCCGCCGTCCCGGCGGTGGCGCAGTGCGCCGCGTGAGGCGCACTGGCTGGGGGCGCTGCGCTCTCCCGGGCTTCTGGTGCTGCTGGGGACGTTCTTCTTCGTCGGTGTGGCGCTCGGGTCGATCGCGGTGGCGGCGGTGTCGTACGCGGAGGGGCACGGCGGCGGGCTGGTTTCCAGTTATCTGCTGTCCGGGCTGGGCGTGGGTGCGCTGGTGGGCGGTGTGGTCTATGGGGCCCGGCAGTGGCCCGGGGCTCCGGAGAGCCGGTTGCGGCTGCTGGTGGCGGCGCTGGCCGTGGGGTATCTGCCGCTCGCGCTGGTGCCTGGGGTCGTGGCGATGACGGCGCTCACGATGGTGGCGGGGGTGTTCCTGGCGCCGGCGCTGGCGTGTGCGTTCGTGGTCGTGGACCGGCACGCGCCGCGTGGCACGGTGACCGAGGCGTTTTCGTGGCTGGTGACGAGTTTCGGGGTGGGGGCGGCGATCGGCGGGGCGGTCGTGGGGCCTGCGGTGGAGCGGGGCGGGGCCTGGGCGGGGTTCTCGGTGGCGGGCTTCGGGGGGTGTGCGGCGTTGGCCGTGCTGCTGGTGACGCGGCGCTTCCTTCCGGTCGTCGGTGTTCTTCCGGTAGTTGAACAGGGGGCGGAAAATGATCGAAACGCAGTTGTCGAACCCGGTTTCAGAGCTGGCCGTCAGGCGTAATGTTCAGTCATGGACCGCCGCATTTTCGGGCTGGAGAACGAGTACGGCGTCACGTGCACGTTCAGGGGACAGCGCCGACTGTCACCTGACGAAGTGGCGCGCTACCTCTTCCGCCGAGTTGTCTCCTGGGGCCGCAGCAGCAATGTCTTCCTGCGGAACGGCGCCCGTCTCTACCTCGATGTGGGCTCGCACCCGGAATACGCGACTCCCGAGTGCGACAATGTGACCGAGCTCGTCACCCATGACAAGGCGGGCGAGCGTATTCTCGAAGGGCTGCTCGTCGACGCCGAACGCCGCCTGCACGAGGAGGGGATCGCGGGCGACGTCTATCTCTTCAAGAACAACACCGACTCGGCGGGCAACTCCTACGGCTGCCATGAGAACTACCTGGTGGCCCGGCATGGGGAGTTCTCCCGGCTCGCGGACATCCTCATCCCGTTCCTCGTCACGCGGCAGTTGCTGTGCGGCGCGGGCAAGGTGCTCCAGACGCCGCGCGGCGCGGTCTACTGCGTCAGTCAGCGCGCGGAGCACATCTGGGAGGGCGTCAGTTCCGCGACGACCCGTTCGCGTCCCATCATCAACACCCGTGACGAGCCGCACGCCGACGCGGAGCGTTACCGCCGGCTGCATGTGATCGTCGGGGACTCGAACATGTCCGAGACGACCATGCTCCTGAAGGTCGGGGCCACGGATCTCGTGCTGCGCATGATCGAGGCGGGCACGGTCATGCGGGATCTGACTCTGGAGAACCCGATCCGGGCCATCCGCGAGGTCAGTCATGACATCACGGGTCAGCGCAAGGTCCGTCTCGCCAGTGGGCGGGAGGCGTCCGCGCTCGATGTCCAGCGCGAGTACTACGAGAAGGCCGTCGACTTCTGCGAGCGCCGCGGGATTCGTACGGGCACGGTGGAGCGGGTCCTGGAGCTGTGGGGCCGGACGCTGGACGCGATCCAGGAGGAGGATCTGGACCGGATCTCCACGGAGATCGACTGGGTCATGAAGTATCAGCTGATCGAGCGCTACCGGGCGAAGAACAACATCACGATGTCGCATCCGCGGGTGGCTCAGATAGACCTCGCGTACCACGACATCCACCGGCGTCGCGGCCTGTACTACCTGATGGAGCGGCGTGGCCAGGCGGCTCGGGTGTGTGACGACTTGAAGATCTTCGAGGGCAAGTCGGTGCCCCCGCAGACCACTCGTGCGCGGCTGCGCGGCGATTTCATCCGCCGTGCGCAGGAGCAGCGGCGGGATTTCACGGTCGACTGGGTGCATCTCAAGCTCAATGACCAGGCGCAGCGCACGGTGCTGTGCAAGGACCCGTTCCGGTCGGTGGACGACCGGGTGGAGAAGCTGATCGCCGGGATGTGAGCCACGGGGCCTCGGGGTCGTCGGGGGCCTCGGGGTGTGAGCCCGGGGCTGTGTGCGGGCTGTGTAGATGCCGTGCGTAGGCCGTGCGTAGGCCGTGCCGGGGCTGTGCGTCGGTGTCCGC
>NZ_JBHVHQ010000793.1:0-4004 GCF_042800135.1 Streptomyces sp. NPDC057654
CCTCACCCGCGCGCGGCAGGAACTCGACCGCCTCGAAACCACCCGCCAAGAACTCCTGAACGAGCACGAGGAGGTGACCGGGCAGACCCGGGACGCACGGCAGCGCGCGGAAGGCGCGCGGCAGGAAATCACAGGCGCGCGGCAGCGCGTGGCAGCCATCCTCGATGCCGCGCGCGAGGAAGCCGGCCGCACCCGCAACGAGACCGACGCCGCGCTGAAGGAGGCGCGCGAGGCCGCCGACGAACAGCGCAGCCTGCTAGACGATCTGATCGACCGTGCCGAGCAGCAACGTGGGCAGGTACGCCAATGCGAGGAGGCGTTGGGGCAGGTCACGGCACAGGTGCGGGAGGCCGCGCTGATCCGGGACCGGCTGTCCGGCGACCTGGCGGCCCTCGACCCGCAGGCCCCCGACGCTGCCCTGAGCGGCGACGGTCCTCTGTACCGGTCGGAGGCCAAGGAGGAGGGGTGGCGCCACTACCTGCACACCCTGGCCGCCTCCGGTGGCGAGCAGGAACCGGCCGCCGCGGACCTGGCCGCCCGCTTCGGCGTGGACGTCGGCAACGCCCGCAACTGGCTGCGCGACTTCCGTGCCGCGCGCGCCGCGCAGCTTGCCGCGCGCACGCCGCGCGCCGACCTCACCGAGATCTTCCCCGCTCTGGAAGGAGCCGCACCATGACCACACCCACCCCCACCCCAGCGGCTGTCACGCCGCGCGAGGTCGCCGCTGTCCTCGAAGACGCGGCCCGGATCATCAAGACCAACGGCTGGTATCAGGGCCAGTACTACGACTTCGACCAGGCGGAATCGGGCACGCCCATTCGGGAGTGCCGCGTCTGCCTGGTAGGGGCCATCAACATCGCAGCCGACGGCGACCCCTACCCCAGCCTGTGGGATGTCAGCGACAAGGTCGTGGATGCCTGCGCCGCCGTCCGCACGTGCCTGCTCACCGACGGTGAGCCGCCGGTCCTTGCGGACTGGAACGACGCCCCGGACCGCACAGCCACCGACGTGGTGACCCTCCTGCGCGACACCGCCCGCGTCATGTCGCGCCCCTGATGGCGGGGGCGTTCGGTAAGTGTTTCGACCCGTCCGGCGCCCGCTTCGGTATCCCCACCTTCCCGTGGCGTATGGCCCCGGACGGGCTGTGCACCCGCCGCCAGTTACGGGCCCGCGGCCTGCGCCCCGGCGGTCAGCCGATCGTGGCGCAGGTGATGCGCCGCAACTGCCGCGTCGGCGGGGTGCGGGTCGCGTTCCTCTACCGCCTCGACGCCGCCCGGCCGGTCCGGCCGATGACGCCCGCGAAGTGGGCCGCCCTGGGCCGGGCCATGGCCGCCCGGCGCACCTGCCCCGCCTGCCAACGCGATGCCGGGTACTGCATCCCGTCATCCCTCGGCATGTGCGTGGCCTGCGCCTACCCCGAAGAACAGTGCGCCGTCTGACCCTTCACCCCTCTGTTCGAAGGAGTGCCCGTGAACACTGCCGAGACCACTGAGTTCATCCGTTACACCGCCGGCGTCGTGGCCCCTACGCCGGGCGGGCTGTTCGGCGCGGATCCGGGGGCGTGGTGAATCCGGCTGTCACCGTCTGCCGGCTGCGCGGGCACCGGAACGTCGTAGGCGATGCCCGCCGCCTGGCCCCGGCCGCCACCGCCTTGGTGGCCGGGGCCGTGCCGGGCCGCATGCCGCCCGTCGAGATCACCGTCACCGGGCCCCGGGGTCTGGCCGAACTCGCCGTCGCTGCGGAGGTCGCCCTCGCCGGCGGCGCCGCTCCCGAGCTGCGGGCCGATGCGCTGCGCGACCATGGCCGGCTGGCCCGGTCCGCGGCCGGATGCGCCGTGGCGCTGCCCGGCGGCGGGGTGCGGATCCTGCTCGTCGGCCGCGCGCACCGGGGCATCGAGGACGTGGCGGCCACGCTCGTGCACGAACTGGTGCACGCCATGCAGTTCAGCCGTCCCGGCGTGCGGCAGCGGATCGTCCGCGACCTGCGGGACGCCTACGGCGTCGCCCCCCAGTCCCCGCAGGCGGCCCGCGAGCACCTGCGGCTCATCGACGAGGAGGAGGCGGAAGCCTACGCCGCCGAACGCCTCGCCTCCCAGCTCTTCCCCCTGCCCGCCTGAACGTCCGATGCCCGAGGAGCTTCCGTGTCCGACACCGCCAAACGCCGCCTCGCCCTCTGGGGTCCTGTGATCGTCGCCGGGGCCACAGCTGCGGGCTACACCGTGGTCCTGCACCGCTACGACCTCCCGGTCCACCTCCTGTTGGCCTGCGCGGCCCTGGCGTGGGCGGCGATGCACACCGCCGCCCGCCACGTCGCGGACGCCTGGGTGACCACTACCTATGGCTGTGACGCCCCGGGGTGCGACTTCTCGGTCAGCGTCAGCCACGCCAGTGCGGGCGAGTGCCGCCGCTGGCAGGAGACCGCCGCCAACCACCCCGATCACCAGACGTACTGAACCGAGGAGTTCGCCATGAGTGTTCAGGCTGAACGGCCCACGATCATCACGGTCGCGCATCACTGGATCATGACGGTCCAGACCCACGACGGACGGCAGGCGACCTACGACGGGGGCCTTGACCTCCTGCCCGGCCGGGCCACCCGCCGCGACGCCTACGCGGCCGTGCGCTCCATGGTCGCCGCCAGTCTCGGGACCGGCCATTTCGTCGTCCTGTTCTTCGACCTCCACCCCGAACTGATCTGACGTGAAGGAGGCTGTCGTGCCTCGTCGTTCGCGGTCCCGCAGTGCGCGGGTGCTCAAGGGCGCCACGATGATTGAGATCCCGGAGCAACGCCCCCGCCGTGGACGGCGCGGGCGGGTTGTGGTGGTGGTTCCCGAACACCGCGATCACCGGCCGCTGTTCGCTCCGGCCGCCGTGGCGCTGTGCGCCATCCCCGCTACGGCGCTGGTCCACGCAGTCGCCTGGTGGGCGGGTTTGGTCCTCGCCCTGTCGGCGGTGGTGCCGGTGGTGGGCGCACTGGCCGGCTGGCTGCGGGTCCGGGACGCCGCGGCCGGCGCGATGGCTCTGCTGTGGTCCGGGCTCGCGGTCGCCTTCGGCCCGCTGACCGGCCCTTTGTGGGTCCTGTGGGCCCTTTCCGCCGCCGTCTGCCAGGCCGTGTGGCTGCTGCCCCGCCCCTCGCGCTGAACCGCGTTCCCGTCCGCCGGGGCCGGTCACCACGTGGTGGCCGGCCCCGGCCCGTTCTTCTTCTCAGGAGTTGTGATGAAGCTGTTTTCCCCGCTCCGGTCCATCCGTGTCACCCCCGATGAGCTGGCGCTTGAAGCGCATGACCACCTGGAACGTGCCGGGGTGCATGAGCAGTACGAGGAGCACGCCGCGATGACCGCCCAGGCCACCGTGGCCCGCGCCAAGGTCGCGCTCGCCGACTATCTGCGTACCCACGCCACCTAGCCGAAAAGGGGTTCCCGTGTCCGATACGACAACCACCGTGGCCCCGCCGCCCGACTCCGGCCAACAGCCGGCGGGTGGGGATTTCGTCCAGTCCGTGCCCATCGACGTCACCGTCACCACCGCCGACCCACAACCCGGCCCCCAGGGGCGGCGGCAGGGGGGTGGGCCGCAATCGTCGGTGCGGGCGCTGCCCGCCGCGGTGATGGGCGGGGAGGTGCTGACCACCAGCGGCAGCGCCCTGTACTCCACCGCCGGACTCGTGCCGACGGTCGCTGCCGCCGGGGTCGTTGCCACGACCGGCGCCGTCCTCGCCATCCGCGCGGCGCGCAAGCGGGCCCGATCCGCCGACCCCGCCCGGGCCGTGCGGCGGGAGCTGCGCCGCAGCAACCGTGAAGCCCGGCGCGCCGCCGCCCACGGAGCGGGCGGCCACACCCCCGGCAGCAACGGCGGCCGGGGCGGGGGTCTGCGAAGCCGCCGGCGGGGTGCCTCGCCGGGCGGCGCCGTGGGCGGCGGGGGCGCGCGTTCCACCCTTGGTGGCCCGTCCTCCCGTGCCGGCGGGCGGGCCGGTGCGGGCCGTGGCCGGGCGGCAGCCCCTCTCGC
>NZ_JBHVHQ010000794.1:0-3990 GCF_042800135.1 Streptomyces sp. NPDC057654
CCCTTTCCGCAAGGGCCCCGCCACACGCTCGTACGATCCGGCTGTCCGCTACGCGGGCACGCTCGCGACGCCCGGCTCCAGGAAGCGCTTCCCGTTGACGCGCTCGGAGACGCCCTCGCGGTCCAGGTACGGGGTGATCCCGCCCAGGTGGAAGGGCCAGCCCGCGCCGGTGATCAGGCACAGGTCGATGTCCTGCGCCTCGGCCACGACGCCCTCGTCCAGCATCAGGCCGATCTCCTGTGCCACGGCGTCCAGGACGCGGTCGCGGGCCTCCTGCTCGGTCAGGACGGTGCCGCCCTGCTTGAGGAGTGCCAGGACCTCCGGGTCCAGCTCGGGCTTACCGGAGTCGTGCACGTAGAAGCCCCGCTTCCCCGCCTTGACGACCGCCGCCAGGTTCGGCGAGACCGTGAAACGGTCCGGGAACGCGCCGTTCAGCGTCTCCGAGACGTGCAGCCCGATCGCCGGGCCCACCAGCTCCAGCAGCTCCAGCGGCGACATCGGCAGCCCGAGCGGCTGGACGGCCTTCTCGGCGACCTCGATGGGCGTGCCCTCGTCGATGACGTTCTGGACCTCGCCCATGAAGCGGGTCAGCACGCGGTTGACGACGAACGCCGGGGCGTCCTTGACCAGCACGGCCGTCTTCTTCAGCGACTTGGCGACCGCGAAGGCGGTGGCCAGCGACGCGTCGTCGGTCCGCTCCGCCCGGACGATCTCCAGCAGCGGCAGCACCGCGACCGGGTTGAAGAAGTGGAAGCCCACGACCCGCTCGGGGTGCTCCAGCTTCGACGCCATCTCGGAGACGGACAGCGAGGAGGTGTTGGTGGCGAGGATCGCGTGCGCCGGGACGGCCGCCTCGACCTCCGCGAACACCTGCTGCTTGACGCCCATCTCCTCGAAGACGGCCTCGATGACGAAGTCCGCGTCGCCGAAGGCCGCGGCCTTGTCCAGCGAGCCGGACACCAGGCCCTTGAGCCGGTTGGCCTTGTCCTGGTTGACGCGGCCCTTCAGGAGCAGCTTGTCGATCTCGCCGTGGACGTAGCCGACGCCCTTGTCCACCCGCTCCTGGTCGATGTCGGTCAGCACGACCGGCACCTGAAGGCGGCGCGCGAAGAGCAGCGCCAGCTGCGAGGCCATCAGCCCCGCGCCGACGACACCGACCTTGGTGACCGGCCGGGCGAGGGACTTGTCCGGGGCCCCGGCCGGGCGCTTGGCGCGCTTCTGCACCAGGTTGAAGGCGTAGATGCCGCTGCGCAGCTCGCCGCCCATGATCAGGTCGGCGAGCGCCTGGTTCTCGGCCTCGAAGCCGGCCCGCAGGTCGCCGTTCTTGGCCGCCGCGATGATGTCCAGCGCCCGGTACGCGGCCGGGGCCGCGCCGTGCACCTTGGAGTCCGCGACGGCCCGGCCGCGCGCCACGGCCTGGTCCCACGCCTCGCCGCGGTCCACGTCGGCCCGTACGACCTCGGCGGTGCCGCCGAGGACCGACGCGGTCCAGATCAGCGACTGCTCCAGGAAGTCCGCGCCCTCGAACAGCGCGTCCGCGATGCCCAGCTCGAAGACCTGCGCGCCCCCCAGCTGCCGGTTCTGGTTGAGGGAATTCTCGATGACGACGGAGACCGCGCGGTCCGCGCCGATCAGGTTCGGCAGCAGCACGCAGCCGCCCCAGCCCGGTACGAGGCCGAGGAAGACCTCGGGCAGCGAGAAGGCGGGCACGGCCTTGGAGACCGTGCGGTACGTGCAGTGCAGCCCGACCTCGACGCCGCCGCCCATCGCCGCGCCGTTGTAGTACGCGAAGGTGGGGACCGCCAGCGAGGAGAGCCGCTTGAAGACGTCGTGGCCGCCCTTGCCGATGGCGTACGCGTCCTCGTGGCGCTTCAGCAGCTCGACGCCCTTGAGGTCGGCGCCGACCGCGAAGATGAACGGCTTGCCGGTGACGCCGACGCCGACGATCGTGCCGTCCGCCGCCTCCTTCTCCACTTGGTCGATGGCCGCGTCCAGCTGCGCCAGCGACTGCGGGCCGAAGGTGGTCGGCTTGGTGTGGTCCAGGCCGTTGTCCAGCGTGATGAGCGCGAACCTGCCCGCGCCGCCTGGCAGATCGAGGTGGCGGACGTGCGCCCGCGTCACGACCTCGTCCGCGAACAGCTCGGCCGCGCCCTTCAACAGCTCAGCGGTGGTCGTCACTTGCCTGCCCCTTCGAAGTGCGGGTTCTCCCAGATAACGGTGCCGCCCATGCCGAAGCCGACGCACATGGTGGTGATGCCGTAGCGGACATCCGGCTGCTCCTCGAACTGCCGCGCCAGCTGCGTCATCAGCCGCACCCCGGAGGAGGCCAGCGGGTGGCCGAAGGCGATGGCCCCGCCGTACTGGTTGACGCGCGGGTCGTCGTCGGCGATGCCGTAGTGGTCCAGGAGCGAGAGCACCTGCACCGCGAACGCCTCGTTGATCTCGAACAGCCCGATGTCGTCGATCGACAGCCCCGCCTGGGCCAGCGCCTTCTCCGTCGCCGGAACGGGCCCGATGCCCATCACCTCGGGCTCGACGCCCGCGAAGGAGTACGCGACCAGCCGCATCTTGACGGGCAGGCCCAGTTCGCGCGCCACGTCCTCGGCGGCGATCAGCGAGGCGGTGGCGCCGTCGTTGAGCCCGGCGGCGTTGCCCGCGGTGACTCGGCCGTGCGGGCGGAAGGGGGTCTTGAGGGACGCCAGGTTCTCCAGCGTCGTCCCCGGCCGCATCGGCTCGTCGGCGGTGGCCAGCCCCCAGCCGGTCTCCCCGGCCTCGGCGTTGGTCCGGCGCACGGAGACCGGCACCAGGTCGGCCTGGATCTTCCCGTTCGCGTACGCCTTGGCGGCCTTCTCCTGGCTGCGGACCGCGTACTCGTCGGCGCGCCGCTTGGTGATGTGCGGCAGCCGGTCGTGCAGGTTCTCCGCCGTCATGCCCATGAACAGGGCCGACTCGTCGACCAGCTTCTCCGAGACGAAGCGCGGGTTGGGGTCCACGCCCTCGCCCATCGGGTGGCGGCCCATGTGCTCGACGCCGCCCGCGACGGCGATGTCGTACGCCCCGAAGGAGACGCCGCCCGCGATGCTGGTGACGGCGGTCATCGCGCCCGCGCACATCCGGTCGATGGAGAAGCCCGGCACGGACTGGGGGAGGCCGGCCAGGATGCCGGCGGTACGGCCCAGGGTCAGGCCCTGGTCGCCGATCTGCGTCGTGGCGGCGAGGGCGACCTCGTCGATACGGGCCGGGTCCAGGTCCGGGTTGCGGCGCAGCAGCTCCCGGATGCAGTTGACGACCATGTCGTCGGCGCGGGTCTCGTGGTAGATGCCCTTCGGGCCCGCCTTGCCGAACGGGGTGCGGACACCGTCGACGAAGACGACGTCCCTAGCGGTACGAGGCACGTTGGCTCTCCTCCAGTTGCGTACGGGCGCTACGAGGGCACGGCCGTGCCGGGCCGGGGCACGGCGCTGGCTCCCACCGCCATGCTACTTGCGGGTAACCAAGCTGCCCAGCCCCCTCGGCCCAAGCGGCGAAGGTCACATCACCGGCCGTGCCGAGTCGAGCCAAAAGGCCGAAAAAAGACCCCCGCCCGCCGGTCGGACCGGCGGACGGGGGTACGTACAGCGGGCAGGGTCACTCCACCCCGGCCCGCAGCGCCTCGGTGAGCACCGGGGTGACCTGCTCGATCTGCCAGGGACGCGCGCCGTGCCCCGCGAGGACCGCGGCGACCGCGTCCGGCGTCGGATCGGCCGGCGGCTCCCAGCACAGCCGCCGCACGGTGTCCGGGGTGATCAGGTTCTCCTGCGGCAGGTTCAGCCGCTCGGCGAGGTCCGAGACGCCCGCGCGCGCCGCCGACAGCCGGGCCGCGGCCACCGGGTCCTTGTCGGCCCAGGCGCGCGGCGGCGGCGGACCGGTCAGCGCCTGGCCGGGCTGCGGCAGTTCGCCGTCCGGCAGGGCGCGCGCCCGGTCGATCGCCGCCTGCCACTGCTCCAGCTG
>NZ_JBHVHQ010000795.1:0-3981 GCF_042800135.1 Streptomyces sp. NPDC057654
CCGGATGATCGGTCCCCGCCGCTGCTGCGGGTACGGTGAAACGATCCGACCAGCAAGAACATCAGCCCTTGGGAGAACACCATGGCGTTCGCGCGCCTCGCGGAAGCCGCCGCTCCGGCGGCTCGCATCGGACTGGGGCTGGCCGCCGTCGGCCGCCCCGGCTACATCAACCACGGCCGCGACCGGGACCTCCCGGCCCAGCGCACCGTCGACGCGATGCGCGAGCGCACCCACGAGCTGCTGGACGCCGCGTACGGGCACGGCGTGCGGTATCTGGACGCGGCGCGGTCCTACGGGCGCTCGGAGGAGTTCCTCGCCGAGTGGCTGCGACGCCGCCCCGGCGCCGCGGACGCCGTGATCGGCAGCAAGTGGGGCTACACGTACGTCGCCGACTGGCGCACCGACGCCGATGTGCACGAGGTCAAGGACCACAGCGTCGCCGCGTACGACCGGCAGCGCGCCGAGACCGACGCGCTGCTCGGGCGGCGCCTGGACCTCTACCAGATCCACTCCGTCACCCCGGAGAGCCCGGCCCTGACCGACCGGGCGCTGCACGAGCGGCTGGCCGCGCTCGCCGCCGACGGCGTGACCGTCGGCATTTCCACCAGCGGCCCCGCCCAGGCCGACGCCATCCGCGCCGCCCTCGGCGTCACCTGGGAGGGCGAACCCCTCTTCCGTACCGTCCAGTCCACGTACAACGTGCTGGAGTCCGCCGCGGGCGCGGCGCTGGCCGAGGCCCATGAGGCGGGCGTCGCGGTGATCGTCAAGGAGGCGCTCGCCAACGGGCGGCTGGCGACGGCCGCGTACGCGCCGCCGGAGCTGCTGCGGATCGCCGAGGAGACGGGCGCGGCCCCCGACGCGGTGGCGGTCGCCGCCGTCCTGCACCAGCCGTGGGCCGGCACGGTCCTCTCCGGCGCGGCCACCGCCGAGCAGCTCGCCTCCCACGTGGGCGCGGTGCGCCTCGCCCTCACCGAGGAGCAGCTCACCCGTCTGGCGGGTCTCGCCGAAGATCCCGCGGCCTACTGGCGGCACCGCTCGCGGCTGCCCTGGTCCTGAGCGCCGGCGTGAGGCGCACCGCTATCCGATGAGACGTTGATGTCTCATTCGGGTAAGGTGCGTCTCATGGCCGTTGACCGTGAGCATGTACTGAAAGAGGCCGCCGGCCTGCTGAGCCGCAAGGCGACGGCCTCGATGGACGAGATCGCCAAGGCCGCCGGCATCAGCCGGGCCACCCTGCACCGGCACTTCGCCGGGCGCGACGCGCTCGTACGGGCCCTGGAGGAACTGGGCATCGCCCAGTTCGAACAGGCCCTCGACGCCGCCCGGCTGGACGAGGGCGACGCCGTCGGGGCGCTGCGCCGGCTCCTCGCCGAAGCCGAACCCGTCTTCGCCTTCATGGCCTTCCTCTGCACCGAGAACCAGCTCTTCGAGGGCGACACCCACGAGGGCTGGGACCGGCTGGACGCCCGTATCAACGCCGTCTTCCGCCGTGGCCAGGAAGAGGGTCACTTCCGGATCGACCTCAGCTCCGTCTGGCTCACCGAGGCGCTGTACGGGCTGATCGGCGCGGGCGCCTGGGCCGTGCACGAGGGGCGCGTCGCCCGCAAGGACCTCAACTACTCGATCGTCGAGCTGCTGCTCGGCGGCGCCCGACGGAGCATGGAGAAATGAGCGAGTCAGCAGCGAAGACCCGGCCCGTACCGGGGGCGGGGCCTGGCGCCCCCGCCCCGGGCCGCTGGCTGGCGCTCGCTGTCCTCGTCCTCGCCGTGCTCCTCGTCGCGGTCGACGCGACCGTGCTCGGCCTCGCGACGCCGTTCCTCAGCGAGGACCTGAAGCCCTCCGGCACGCAGCTGCTGTGGATCGGCGACGTGTACTCCTTCGTCATCGCCGGGCTCCTGGTCTCCATGGGCAGCCTCGGCGACCGCATCGGACGGAAGAAACTGCTGCTCACGGGTGCCGTCGCGTTCGGCGCGGTGTCCGCGCTCAACGCCTACGCGACCAGCCCCGAGCTGATGATCGTGGCCCGCGCGCTGCTCGGCATAGCCGGCGCGACGCTGATGCCGTCGACGCTCGCCCTGATCCGCAACATCTTCCACGACCCCAAGGAACGCAGCCTCGCCGTCGGCATCTGGGGCGCGATGGCCTCGGCCGGCGCGGCCGTCGGCCCCGTCGTCGGAGGCTTCCTGCTCGGGCACTTCTGGTGGGGCTCGGTCTTCCTGATCAACCTGCCGGTGATGGTCATCCTCGTCGTCGTCGGCATCAAGCTCCTCCCCGAGTCGCGCGACCCCTCGCCCGGCCCCTGGGACCTCGGCAGCGTCGCCCTCTCGCTCATCGGCATCGTCGGCGTCGTCTACACCATCAAGGAGGCGGCGGCGCACGGCATGCGCTGGGACATCGCCGCCGCGGGCGTGATCGGCGTGCTGGCCCTCCTGTGGTTCGTCCGCCGCCAGCTCCGGCTCCCCGCACCGCTGCTCGACATGCGCCTCTTCCACCACCGCGGCTTCTCGGGCGCGGTCCTCGCCGACCTGCTGACCATCCTCGGCCTGTCCGGGCTGGTCTTCTTTCTCTCCCAGTTCCTGCAACTCGTCCAGGGCCGCGGCCCGTTGGAGGCGGGCCTCGCCGAACTCCCCGCCGCCGTGGGGGCGGTCACCGCCGGGCTGCTCGCCGGCAAGGTCGCCCGCCGCTACTCCGTACGCGGCGTCGTCGCCGGCGGCCTGGCCGCCATCGGGATCTCCCTGGCCGTACTGATCTGGGTGCGCGGCGACATGCCGTACCCGATCCTCGGGGCGGTACTGCTCGTCGTCGGCACCGGCGCCGGATTCTCCTTCACCGTCACCGCCGACGTGATCCTCTCCAGCGTCCCGAAGGAACAGGCGGGCGCGGCCTCGGCCGTCTCCGAGACCGCGTACGAACTCGGCGCAGCCCTGGGCATCGCCCTCCTCGGCTCGATCGTCACCGGCGTCTACCGCGGCTTCACGGTCCCGGACGGCGTACCGGGACCTGCCGCCGCCGACGCCCACGAATCCCTCGGGGGCGCGGTCGAATCGGCCGCCACGCTCCCGCACGAGACGGGCACAGCGCTTCTCGCCTCCGCGCAGGACGCCTTCACGGAGGGACTGCGCATCGCGGCGGCCGCGGGCGCCGCGGTGCTGCTCGCCACGGCGGTCGCGGCGTGGTTCCTGCTGCGCGGGCAGCGGCTGGAGGACGGGGCCGGGGAGCACTGACGGCTCCCTGGCCAGGGACGTTGCGGCTGGTCGCGAGGTTCCCCGCGCCTCTTCGGAGCGCGGCCCGCCGTCACAGGCCGTTCAGATACGACGCCACCGCCCGCTCGTACCCGGCCGGGTCGTCGTCGTGCAGCCAGTGCCCGCATCCCGGGAACTCCACCAGTTCCACGCCCGGCCGCCGCTCCGCCATCTCGCGCGCGTGGGCGGCGGAGAGCATGAAGCTCTGCTCGCCGTGGAGGAGCAGCGCCGGGCAGGAGGAGCCGAGCCAGCGGTGCCAGTGGTCGCCGGCCGTCGCGTGCTGGGACTCCATCATCTCGGCCGGGTCGAACAGCAGCCGCCAGCCGTCGCCGTCCGGTTCGGCGCTGTCCAGGAAGTAGGCGGGGTCGGGGATGCCGCGCGCGGTGATGGCTTCGCCCAGCGCTTCGCGGCCGGCCGCCCGTACCGGCCAGTCGGACACGTCGAGGACCGCGTGGGCCACCTCCGGCGGCTGGTTGACCGCGCCCATGTCCTCGATGACCAGGGCCCGTACGAGCTCGGGCCGCAGCGCCGCGAGCGCGTAGGCGATCAGCCCGCCCATCGAGTGCCCGACGACCGGCAGCGGCCCGACGCCCAACGCCTCGATCAGGGCGGCGGCGTCGGCCGCGTACTCGTCCGTGGAGAAGGGACCGCCGCCCTCGCTCAGCCCGTGGCCGCGCTGGTCGAGCGCGATGAGGCGGTGGCGCGGCGCGAGGGCGGCGGCCAGCGGCGCGTACAGGCG
>NZ_JBHVHQ010000796.1:0-3979 GCF_042800135.1 Streptomyces sp. NPDC057654
AGCAGCAGCGCGAGCGCGGCGTGCAGCACCATGAAGGCGGTGGCGCGGCTGGGTTCGGCGGCCGCCGCCAACTGGGCGTGGGTGTCGGCGTCGATCCGCAGGGGTACGGAACCGGCCCGGTGGGACGCTTCCTGGGGCCGCGGCCGGTCGGCGGGCAGCACGAGTTCGGCGTCGGCGCCCGCCAGGGCCTGGCGCCAGTAGCCGAGCTGCTCGCTGATCAGGCTGTCCGGGTCCGTCTCGCCCCGCAGCAGCTCCGCCTCCCACAGCGCGTAGTCGGCGACTTGCAGGGGCAGCGGCGCCCGCTCGGGCGTCCGGCCCTCGCGCCGTGCCCCGTACGCCGCGGTCAGGTCGCGTACGAGGACGTCCAGCGACGCGTCGTCGGTGGCGATCCGGTGCACGGTGATCAGCAGGACGCACGCGGCGCCGGGAAGCGTGAACAGCTCCGCCGACCAGGGCGTCTCCCTGTTCAGGTCGAACGGGCGGCGGGCCCGCGCGGTCAGCAGGCCGGGCAGCGCCTCCTCGGCCGCCGGGGTCACCGTGAGCTCCGGCCGCGCGGACCCGGCGTCCAGGATGTGCTGGCGCACGTCGTCGCGCCGGGTGCCGGGGAACGTCGTGCGCAGGATCTCGTGCCGTTCCGCGACGTCGCCCAACGCCGCTTCCAGGGCGGCCCGGTCGAGCCCCTCGGCGAACCGCAGCACGACCGACGTCTGGTGGGCGCCGGTGGCGCCGTCACGCCGGTTCGTCAGCCAGGCGCGCAGCTGGGCGGCGGTCAGCGGGATCTCCTCGGGCCGTTCGACGGCCTCCAGTACGGGCCGGGCCTTGGCGACCAGCGCCTGGCTCACCCCGGCCGGGGTCGGCGTGGCGAAGAGGCGGCGGATGCTGAGGTCCGTACCGAGCTGGTTCTGGATCCGGGTGACGAGCCGCATCGCCAGGCCCGAGTCACCGCCCAGCTCGAAGAAACTGTCGTCCACCCCCACCCCTTCGAGGCCGAGGACCTCGGCGAACAGGGCGCACATCGCCTCCTCGGTCTCGCTCGCGGGGGCCCGCCCGGCGACGCGCCCGGCGACCCGTTCGGCGAAGTCGGGTGCGGGCAGGGCCCTGCGGTCCACCTTGCCGTTCTCGGTCACCGGCAGCGCGGCCAGGACGATGACCACCGCGGGGACCATGTACTCGGGCAGCACCTTCGCCACGTGCTCGCGGACCGCGCGTTCCTCCAGCTCCTGGCCGTCGGGGACCACGTAGCCGACGAGGCGGCGGTCCCCCGGGCGGTCCTCGCGGGCCAGTACGACGGCCTGGGCGACGGCGGGGTGTCCGGCCAGCGCGGTCTCGATCTCGCCGAGTTCGACGCGGAACCCGCGGATCTTGACCTGTTCGTCGGCCCGGCCGACGAAGACCAGCTCGCCGCGGCCGGTCCAGCGCACCAGGTCCCCGGTCCGGTACATCCGCTCACCGGAGGCGAACGGGCAGGCCGTGAACCGCTCGGCGGTCAGCCCCGGACGCCACAGGTAGCCGCGCGCGAGGCCCGTGCCGGCGATGTACAGCTCGCCGGTCACGCCGGGCGGCACCGGCTGGAGGAACGCGTCGAGGACGTACACCCGCCGGTTGCCGAGTGGGCGGCCGATGGGCAGGACCGCCCCCACCCGGTCCCCGGACTCCAGGAGGTGCCAGGTGGCGCACAGGGTGACCTCGGTCGGCCCGTACAGATGGCGCACCGCGACCTCCGGGCATGCCTCCCGCACCCGCGCCACGGAGGCCACGGGCACGACGTCCCCGCCGGTCAGGACCTCGCGCAGCCGGGCGAAGCTCTCCGGCGACTCCTCGGCGACCACGCGGAACGAGCCCGCTGTCATATGGACCGAGGACACGCCGCCCGCCACTGCCGCGCGGACCTCCCGCGCGCTCACCGCGCCCGGCTCCGCGATCACCACGCGGGCGCCCGACACGAGCGGCACCCACACCTCGTACAGCGAGGCGTCGAAGGCGTGCGGGGCGTGCATCAGCACGGCGTCGTGCGCGCCGACGGACCAGCCGGGCTCGCCGGTGAGCGCCGCCACCGCGCCGTGCGGCACGGCGACGCCCTTGGGCACGCCGGTGGACCCGGACGTGTACATCACATACGCCAGGTCGTCCGCGCCCACCGGGGTCCGGGGGTCGCCGGCCGGGTGCGCGGCCACCGCCGCCCGTACATCCGGGTCGTCGAGGTCGATGAGGCGGTCCGGGTCGTGGATGGCCACCGCGTCGCGGGTCCGCGCGGTGCACAGGGCCGCCACGGGGGCCGAGTCGCGGAGCATGAATGCGACCCGCTCCGCGGGGTAGCCCGCGTCCACCGGCACGTACGCGGCTCCCGCCTTCCATACCCCCAGCAGCGCCGCCACCAGGCCCGCCGAGCGCTCCATCACGACGGCGACCCGGTCGCCGCGCCGTACGCCCAGGCCGGACAGGTAGGCGGCCAGTCGATCGGACCGCTCATCCAACTCCGCGTAGGTCAGCCGCCGCTGATCGTCCGTCACCGCGATCGCGTCCCGCGAGCGCGCCGCGCGGTCGGCGAACAACCGCGGCACCGAGACGCCGGGGACCGGGGCCCGTGTGGCGTTCCACGCGTGCACCGCGAGCCCGCGCGCCTCCGCGTCCAGGGCGTCGACCCGGCCGGCCGGGGCCGAGGGGTCCGCGGTGATCTGCTCCAGGACCCGCTCCAGACCGGCGACGACGGACTCGACGGCTTCGCGTTCGAACAGGTCGGTGCGGTATTCGAGCTTGAAGTGCATGCGGTCGCCGGGGGCCGCGACGAGGGTGAGCGGGTAGTGGGCGGAGACGTGTCCGGCGACGGGGCGGATGGCGAAGGCGTCGGGGGACGGCGGCTCCTCGGGCAGGCGCGGCGGGTTCTCGTACACCACGAGCGTGTCGAAGATCCCGCCCGGCCCGGCCGGCCGCTGCACCTCCGACAGGCCGAGGTGCTGATGGGCCATCAGCGCGGACTGGCGCTCCTGTAGCTCCGTGAGCATCCGCAGCACGGGCTGCGCGCCGTCGATCCGCACCCGTACCGGCAGCGTGTTGATCAGCAGCCCCACCATGCTCTCCACGCCGGGGAGTTCGGGCGGCCGGCCCGCGACCGTGGTGCCGAACACCACGTCCGTACGGCCGGACAGCCGTGCCAGCATCAGCGCCCAGGCGCCCTGCACCACCGTGTTCACCGTCAGGTCGTGCGTACGGGCCAGACGTGTGAGGGCGACGGTGAGCTCCTCGGAAAGGTCGATGCGCACGCCGCCGGGAACGGCGGGCTTGCGGGTGGGGTCGGCCGCCGCCACGAGCGTGGGCTCGTCGGCGCCGGCCAGCTCGGCCTGCCAGGCGGCCCCCGCCGCCTCCTTGTCCTGCCGCTCCAGCCATGCCAGGTACTGCGCGTACGAAGTGGCCGGGGGCAGCCCGTGCACGCCGCCGTCGGCGTACGCCGTGGCCAGCTCGCCCAGCAGGACCGGCATCGACCAGCCGTCCAACAGGATGTGATGGCTCGTCAGAATCAGACGGCAGCGGTCCTCGCCGAGGCGGATGAGCAGCAGCCGCAGCAGCGGCGCGCGCTCCAGGTCGAACCGCTCGGCGCGCTCCCGCGAGATGAGTTCCTCGATCTCCGCGAGCGCCGCGTACTCCGAGAGCTCCGAGACGTCGGCCTCCTGCCACGGGATCGTCACCTCGCCCGCGATGGCCTGCACGATGTCGCCAGACGCCCGCCGGTGGAAGCTCGCGCGCAGCGCGGCGTGGCGCGCCACCAGCGCCTCCCAGGTCGCCCGCAGCCGGGCCGCGTCCACCGAGCCGACGAGGTCCAGCACCCACTGGCCCTGATAGACGTCGGGCCCGTCGGCGTCGAACGCGGTGTGGAACATCAGCCCCACCTGCAACGGCGACAGCGGCCACACGTCCGCGAGCGACGGCACCGCGGCCTCCAACTCCGCCACGCTCTCCGGCGTCAGATCGAGGAGGGGGAAGT
>NZ_JBHVHQ010000797.1:0-3970 GCF_042800135.1 Streptomyces sp. NPDC057654
GTCGGTGAACAGGCCCCCGTCGAGGTGGTCGCTCTCGTGCTGGAGACAGCGGGCGAAGAAGCCCGTGCCCTCCACCCGGACCGGCGCGCCGTCCGAGGTCGTGCCCTCGACGACGGCGCGGTCGAAGCGGGGCGTGCCGGCCTCGATGCCGGGGAGCGAGAGGCACCCCTCCGGCCCGCGCACCCGCACGCCGTCGGCCTCGACGAGCCGGGGGTTGACGACGTGGCCGAGGTGGCGGCGGTCCTCGTCGTCGGGGCAGTCGTAGACGAAGACCCGCAGCGGCACGCCGATCTGATTGGCCGCGAGCCCGACGCCGCGGGCCGCGTACATGGTCGCGTACATGTCCTCGATGAGCGTCGCGAGGCCCGGACCGTACTCCTGGACCTCGGCGCAGGGCGCGCCGAGGACCGGGTCCCCGAGCAGCCGCATCGGGCGTATGAGTCCGCCGCTGCCGGGGATCGTGCCGTTTCGCATGCGTCAAAGCGTACGGTCCGCGGCGGCAGGTTCGGGCCTTCGGCCGGATCTCGATAGGCTGATCCCTGACCGATGCCTCCCGGCTGGCGATTCGGCGCGGAGGGGGCGTCCCGCCGGCGGACCACGAGGCAGGCGCGGCGCCGGATGCAAGGAGGATCTAGGACGATGGCAGGGAACACGGAGCCGCTGTCCCCGCGGGCCAAGCTGGCCGTGACGGCGGGCAAGGCCGCGGCGGCGGTATCGCGGGCCGCGGGCCGCGGCAGCGGATCGGTGATCGGCGGCAAGGTGGCGCTCAGGCTCGACCCCGACCTGCTCGCCCGGCTGGCGACGCACTTGGACGTGGTCCTGGTGTCGGCCACCAACGGCAAGACGACGACGACCCGGCTGATCGCCGAGGCGCTGCGGGCCAGCGGAGTGGTGGTCTCGAACGCGCTGGGCGCCAACATGCCCGCGGGCATCACCTCCGCGCTGGCCGGCGGGTCCGACGCGCGGTACGGCGTGATCGAGGTGGACGAGAAGTACCTGGCGGGGGTGGCACGCGATGTGGAGCCCAAGGCCATCGCGCTGCTGAACCTCTCCCGCGACCAGCTCGACCGCGCGGCGGAGACCCGCATGCTGGCCGAGAAGTGGCGCGAGGGCCTGGCCGGCACCAAGGCCGTGGTGATCGCGAACGCCGACGACCCGCTCATCGTGTGGGCGGCCTCCTCCTCGCCGAACGTGGTGTGGGTGGCGGCCGGCCAGGAGTGGAAGGACGACGCCTGGTCGTGCCCGTCGTGCGGCGGCGTGATGCAGCGCCCCGGCGACGACTGGTTCTGCGCCGAGTGCGGCTTCCGGCGGCCCACCCCGAGCTGGGCGCTCTCCGGCGACTACGTCCTGGACCCGCACGGCAGCGCGTGGCCGATCCACCTCCAGCTGCCGGGCCGCGCGAACAAGGCGAACGCCACCACCTCCGCGGCCGTCGCCGCCGCCTTCGGGGTGCCGCCGCAGGTGGCGCTGGAGCGGATGTACTCGGTCCAGGCGGTCGCCGGGCGGTACGACGTGGTGACGTATCAGGAGCGGGAGCTGCGGCTGCTGCTGGCGAAGAACCCGGCCGGCTGGCTGGAGACGTTCTCGCTGATCGACCCGCCGCCCACGCCGGTGATCCTCGGCGTCAACGCGCGCGGCGCGGACGGCACGGACACCTCCTGGCTGTGGGACGTGGACTACACCCGCCTCGCGGGCCACCCGATCCTCGTCATCGGCGACCGCAAGCTGGACCTGGCGGTCCGGCTGGAGGTCGCGGGTCTGGAGTTCCGGGTGTGCGAGGACGTGGACGACGCCGTGCGGATGTCGCCGCCCGGCCGGATCGAGGTCATCGCCAACTACACCGCGTTCCAGGACGTACGCCGCCGCGTCGGCAACTGACACCCGCTAAAGGAGCCTTTACCCATGAGCCAGAGCAGTCTGCGCCTGGTGTGGATCTACCCCGACCTGCTGAGCACATACGGGGACCAGGGCAACGCCCTGGTGGTGGAGCGGCGTGCGCGCCAGCGCCGGCTGGACGTCCAGCGCCTGGACGTCCGCTCCGACCAGCAGATCCCGACCTCGGGGGACATCTATCTGATCGGCGGCGGCGAGGACCGGCCGCAGCGGCTGGCGGCCGAGCGGCTGCGCCGCGACGGCGGGCTGAACCGGGCGGTGGCCAACGGCGCGATCGTCTTCTCGGTGTGCGCCGGGTACCAAATCCTGGGCCACGAGTTCATCAACGACCTCGGGCAGCGCGAGCAGGGCCTGGGGCTGCTGGACGTGGTCAGCACCCGCGGCGAGGCCGAGCGGTGCGTCGGCGACGTGCTGGGCGACATCGACGAGCGGCTGGGGCTGCCGCCGCTGACCGGTTTCGAGAACCACCAGGGCGTCACACACTTGGGGCCCACCGCCCGGCCGCTGGCGCGGGTGCGGTTCGGCAACGGCAACGGCACGGGCGACGGCACCGAGGGCGCGTTCAACGACACCGTCTTCGGCACGTACATGCACGGCCCGGTGCTGGCCCGCAATCCGCTGATCGCGGACCTGCTGCTGAAGCTGGCGCTCGATGTGAACGCGCTGCCGCCGGTGGACGAGCAGTGGTACGAGGCGCTGCGCGCGGAGCGGATCGCGGCGGCGTCGCAGCCCGCGTAGCGGCGGCGGTACGGCCCGCGCGGCCGAGCGGCCCGTATGACGGACGGATCGGTGCCCCGCTGCCCGCGCTTGTAGGGTGGCGGGGCTGATCCAACCGGACGACGGGGTCCGGTCATCCGGCCCTGTTGCAAAGGTTTTCGTGCCATGCGAATTGGTGTGCTCACTTCCGGCGGCGACTGCCCCGGTCTGAACGCCGTCATCCGGTCCGTCGTGCACCGCGCGGTCGTCGACCACGGTGATGAGGTCATCGGCTTCCACGACGGGTGGAAGGGGCTCCTGGAGTGCGACTACCGCAAGCTGGACCTGGACGCGGTGGGCGGCATCCTGGCCCGTGGCGGAACGATTCTCGGCTCGTCCCGGGTGCAGCCCGCGCATCTGCGCGACGGGGTGGAGCGCGCCCGCGGCCACGTCCGTGACCTGGGACTGGACGCGATCATCCCGATCGGCGGCGAGGGCACGCTCAAGGCGGCGCGGCTGCTCTCCGACGCGGGGCTGCCGATCGTCGGGGTGCCCAAGACCATCGACAACGACATCGCCTCGACGGATGTGACGTTCGGCTTCGACACCGCGGTCGGCGTCGCGACCGAGGCCCTGGACCGGCTCAAGACGACGGCGGAGTCGCATCAGCGGGTGCTGATCGTCGAGGTGATGGGGCGGCACACGGGGTGGATCGCCCTGCACTCGGGGATGGCGGCGGGCGCGCACGCCATCGTCGTGCCGGAGCGGCCGTTCGACATCGGCGAGTTGACCGCGCTGGTCGGCAAGCGCTTCGAGGCGGGCAAGAAGTTCGCGATCGTGGTGGTCGCGGAGGGCGCGAAGCCGCGCGAGGGGTCGATGGACTTCGACATCGGCGGCACGGACGTCTACGGGCACGAGCGCTTCGCGGGCGTCGCCCGGCAGCTGTCGACCGAGCTGGAGCAGCGCCTGGGGAAGGAGGCGCGCCCGGTGATCCTGGGCCATGTGCAGCGGGGCGGCACGCCGACCGCGTACGACCGGGTGCTCGCGACCCGGTTCGGGTGGCACGCGGTGGAGACGGCGCACCGGGGCGAGTTCGGGATGATGACGGCGCTGCGCGGCACGGACATCACGCTGGTGCCGCTGGCGGAGGCCGTCGAGACGCTCAAGACGGTGCCCGCCGAGCGGTACGGCGAGGCGGAGTGCGTGCTGTGACCTGACCTCTCCGCTGCTTCGCCCGAAGTCGCCCGATTCGCCCGCAGCCGCCCGAGAGCCGCCCGTACGGCCGTGATCAGGGCCCCCGCCTGCAAGGTGGTGGCGTCCTCGGGCAGCGACGCGCGTGCGGTCGCGTCGCCGGGGATGAGCCAGCCGAGCGTGTGGAAGG
>NZ_JBHVHQ010000798.1:0-3967 GCF_042800135.1 Streptomyces sp. NPDC057654
GCGTTCTCCGGGAGATTCTCCTTCCGGCCGCGCCCCTGTACACCAGATCGAGGCCGGTAAACTTTCAACTATGAATTCGCAAAGGCCGCTTGACAGGTGAAGGCGGAATGATGCGCATTCCCCGATAAAGGGTCCGCTCAGTGGAACCGGCCTTGTGCGCGGCGAGCGCCTCGCGGAATATCGACCCAGTTGAAGAAGGTTGCGAAATGATGAAGGCGGCGCGGAACGGCCGCGGCGGGCACCGCTTTCGCAGCCGGAACCCAGGCACTCAGGGCCGTTGAACGGCCGCCGGGAAAGCATTCGACCCACCTTCCCGTACGGGGGCCGGTACGAGCTGGTACGAGTCCTGTACGGGCTTGTCCGGCCGGTTCCGGTCCGCTCCGGTCGGCTCCGGCCGGGTCCGGTGCGTCATGAGCGGAAAGCGACTGACCGTTAAAAAGGGGGACAAGTGCCGGACGCGAGAAATAGGCGAACCGGTGTCGGGACCGTCGGGGCCGTATTTCCCGACAGGGACACACCGTTCGCCGGGATATGACGCCCGGCCGCCACGGGCGCGGGGGCGCTCGCCGCGGCCGGGGCACAACGACGGCACCGCGCGCGGGCCCGGGAGCGCACCACGCACCGCTCCCGGGGCCGCCCGCCACACAGGTCATTGGCCGGTTTCGGGCTGGCGTCGGCCGCCGGAGGCCAATTCAGTGGTATTGACGCGTGCCACCGCCGTGAGCAGGCGGGCGCGCACGGGGGGAGAGAACCTTGTCGTTCAGCAGCACCGGCCGACTCTCCGAACTGGAGCGGCCGGCCATGAGGACAACCGCCGGGGGACGCGGAGTTCTGGAAGGCGCGTTCTCCCTGCTGGAAGCGGTGGAACGGGCGGGGGAGGCCGGGCTGACCCGGCTGGCCAACGACAGCGGCCTGCCGAAGGCCACCGCCCACCGGCTGCTGTCGCAGCTCGTCGAGCTCGGGGCCGTCGAACGGGTCCGCGACCGCTACCGCATGGGCTCGCGCATCTTCCGCCTCGGCAGGCGCTGGCAGCCCCACCCCGCCCTGCTCGGCGCGGCCCGCGCGCCCGTACGGCACCTCGCCGACACCACGGGCGCGACCGTGGGCCTGTGCGTGCTGCGCGAGGGCCGCACCATGGTCGTCGCCGGGATCGGCGGGCGGGCCGACGAGCTGGCGCCGCAGCGGCCCGGCGCGATGTACCCATGGTCGACGGCCGCGGGCAAGGTGCTCGTCGCCGGCACCCGGCCCGGCCTGCCGCCGGGCCCGCTGCCGAGCTCCTGGGCCCGTACCGCCGCCGCCATCAGGGACAAGGGCATCGCCTTCGACCACGAGGAGATCATGCCGGGCGTGTTCTGCGCGGCGGTCCCGCTGTTCGGCGCGGACGACGTCGTCGTGGCGTCCGTCTGCGCCGTGACGGGCTCGGCGGGGCAGCTCGCGCGCCTCGCGGAGCCCCTGACCCAGGCCGGCCAGACCGTGAGCACGGCGCTGCGCAACCGCTGACCGTACGGCGCTCCGAACCGGTGGCACTGGGGGCAGACCGTGCGGCGGGGCGGGCCATACGCTGGGCCGATGACCCGTCGCACTGCCGCACGGCGCGTGGTGTCCCTCGTGCCCTCGCTCACCGAAGCCGTGGCCGCCACCGACCCCGGCCTCCTCGTCGGGGCCACCGACTGGTGCAGCCACCCCGCCGGGCTCGACGTGACCCGTGTCGGCGGCACGAAGAACCCCGACACCGGCCGGATCGCCGCGCTCGCCCCCGACCTCGTCATCGCCAACGAGGAGGAGAACCGGGAGCCGGACCTGGCCGCGCTGCGCGCCGCGGGCCTGCGCGTCATGGTCACCGAAGTACGCACCCTGGAGCAGGCGTTCAGCGAGCTGGAGCGGGTCCTCGTGGACGGCTGCGGGCTGGACCGGCCGCCGTGGCTGGACCGCGCGGAAGCCGCCTGGTGGGACCCGGTCAGCACGCCCATCCGACTGCGGGCGGCCGTGCCCATCTGGCGGCGGCCCTGGATGGTGCTCGGCCGCGACACCTTCGCGGGCGACATACTGGCCCGGCTCGGCGTCGACAACGCCTACGCGCACCACGCCGAGCGGTACCCGCGCGTCCCCGTCGAGGAGCTGCGCGCCGCCGCCCCGGACCTCGTCGTCCTCCCCGACGAGCCGTACCGCTTCACGAAGGACGACGGGCCCGAAGCCTTCCCGGCCCGGCCCGTCGCCCTCGTCAGCGGTCGTCATCTCACCTGGTACGGGCCCTCGCTGGCCGAGGCGCCCGCCGTCCTCAGCGCGGCACTGCGAGCAGCGCGCCGCTGAGCACCCCGCGCAGCGTCCGCACCCCCGCCACCAGCCACGCCACGACCAGCACGACGAACAGCGCCACCGCCAGCCAGTTGTAGAAGTCCAGCCCGGTGTGCTTGGCCAGCCCGGCCGCGCCCGTCACACAGGTGCCGATGGGGAAGGTGAAGCCCCACCAGGTCATCGAGAACTTCATGCCGTTGCGGAACGCGCGGACCACCGTCGCCGTGGCGATCGCCAGCCACAGCAGCGCGAACCCCATCACCGGCACGCCGTACAGCACCGCGAAGGGCAGCATGGCGTGCGCGTACGTGCCGTCGATCGCGCCGTGCGCCGCGTCGGCGAGGTTGTTGACCGCGGTCGTCGACTGGCCCAGCGGACCGAGCACCAGGAACATCGTCGGCGTCAGCGCCACCGGCAGCGCACCCTGGTGGACGAGGCGCGAGAAGATCACCGGCAGCATGATGAAGGTGGCGAGCAGGGACAGCCCGAACAGCGCGTAGCAGCCCAGCAGCAGCGTCTCCCGCCACTGGCCGGCCGGCAGATGGGCGATCAGGGCCGGGCCGCAGGCCGCGGACACCATGGGCGCGACCACCGGCAGGATCCACACCGGCGAGGCCGTGCCCGCGTCGACCTGGTGCCGGGTCACCATCAGATACGGGATGGCGGACGCGGCGACGAGCCCGATGGCGGTGCCCGCGATCCACAGCACCGTGTCGACGGCGACGCCCGCCGAGACGCCGATGACGTCCGAGCCCACCGACAGGCTGCCCGCGCCGACGGCCAGCATCCCCATCGACAGACAGCCGTAGAACGGCGCGACGGCCGGGTCGAGGAGGTGCTTGCGGGCCTGGTCGGCGTGGCGCGCCCAGTGCGCGCCGCGCGCGACGAACAGCACGACCAGCAGCACCGCGCCCAGCGCCCAGACGACCTGGTACGCCGTCCGCAGCCCCCAGAAGTGGACCGGCAGGACGGCGCCCGCGTTCGCGACGATCGCCGTCCCCATCACCGACGCGTACCAGTTGGGTCCGAGCATGCGGACGGACCCGCGGGGGCGGTTCTCTGCAAGGGGGCGGGAGCGCGGCTGCGCGATAGTGGTCATGTCACCAACATCCTCCGCCCCGGCGCCGCTCACCAGGGATCTTCTCTCTATGAGGGCATAAACTGCCTTTATGGGCGACGGGCAGGCGGACACCGGGCAGGACGCCGGTCGAGAGACCGGGCAGGGCACTGAAACAGACGGCGGGGCGGGGCAGGGCGCCGCCGGTCCGCATCCCCGCACCGGCCTCCTCGCGCACCGGGTGCCCGACCTCGCCGCGCTGCAACTGCTCCTCGCCGTTGCCCGCCTCGGCAGCCTCGGCCGCGCCGCCCGCGAACTCGGCGTCACCCAGCCCGCCGCCAGCAGCCGCATCCGCTCCATGGAGCGGATGCTCGGCGTCTCCCTCGTGGAGCGCTCGCCGCGCGGCTCCACCCTCACCCCGTCCGGGGCGCTCGTCACCGACTGGGCGCGGCGCATCGTGGAGGCCGCCGAGGCGTTCGACGTGGGCGCGCAGGCGCTGCGCGGGCGGCGCGACTCGCGGCTGCGGGTGGCCGCCAGCATGACCATCGCCGAATACCTGCTGCCGGGCTGGCTGATCGCGCTGCGCGGCAGCCGCCCGGACACCGCCGTCTCCCT
>NZ_JBHVHQ010000799.1:0-3966 GCF_042800135.1 Streptomyces sp. NPDC057654
GAGCTGAGCACCGCCGCCCCGGCCGCGTCCGCGGCCGCCGCGACTTCCCGGACAGCGTCGGTGAAGCGCGCGTACCACCGGGCGGTCCCCTCGACGCGGGCCGGGTCCGAGGCGCCGCGCAGCAGCCGCTCCACCTCGGCCTCCTCGCCGGGCGAGTCGACGCGCACCGTCTCGCCCGGCGCGAACCGCGCCCCCTCCCGCAGCACCTCGCGCCACGGCAGGACGCGGGGCGCGGGCAGCCCCGCCGCCCGTACGGCCGCCGTGAAGAGCGTGACCCGCCGGTTGTCCGGATTGCCGACGACCGCGAAGCGGGGGAGGGGCCGGCTCATTCGGCGACGGCCGTGTAGCGCATGATCTCGCCGTCTTCCCACTCGTCCTCGTCGGCGTCGTCGTCCGAGAGGTCGAGCTCCACGCCGGACGGCTCCAGCGCCTCCCGAAGCCGCTGCCCCATCTCCTCCCCGATGTAGTTGTGGTGCAGATCGAGCCACTTGAGGTGGCCGAGGGACTGGCCTTCGAGCAGCGCCAGCGCGCCCTCGTCCGTGAGCACCCCCATCGACAGGTCCAGCGACTCCAGCCGGGCGACGACGGGCGCGGCGGCGACAGCGGCGGCGATCGCGTCCTGCTCCTCGCTGTTCTGGAGCCCGAGGTGACGCAGGTTCGGCAGGCGGTCGCCGGCGAGGAGGGGCGCGAGGTCCTCGACCGTGCAGTCGCCGCCGTACTCCTCGACGCCCAGCCACATCTCCAGGTACTCCAGGGCGGGCAGATCGCTGGCCCCGACGCCGCGGACCACGTCGGCGGGGAGACCGCCCGTCTCGAAGCTGAGCGTCCGCAGGTGCTCGTGGCGCACGGCCTGGAGGCTCAGGCCGGTGCCGCCCCGCACCCCGAACTCGCGCAGCGCGGGGTAGGCCGTGAGCACCGGCGTCACATCGGACTGCTCGATCCAGGAGATCTCCGCCTCCTCCATCTCCAGATCGCCGATGAAGACGGCCGCCAGGGCGGTCAGCCGGTCGCGCGCGGCCACCAGGCGGTCGACGACGCGGCTGGAGTCGTTGTCGTACGCCTCGCCCCACGGGCCGATGATGATCGCCCGCACGGCCGCGGTGTCCACCGTCTCCAGGAACCGCTCGAAGACGACCTCGAAGGGCTCCGGGTCTTCCCATATCCGGGTGGCGATCCGCCACGCCACACTCGCGGCGGCGGGCAGCTCGCCCTCGTGATCCGGCTCCGGGAAGTCGAAGACGGGCAGACCGTGCAGCTCTTGGAGGTGTTCGACATCGGGCATGGCAGAGCTCTCCTGACGCGTACGGACGGTGCAACCGCGGGAACGGCGTGCGAAGAGAGTTCTACCAAGAGCCACTGACAACGGCGCCGTCAGTCCCCGTCAGGCCCGGTCAGTGCCTGATCAACGCCCGGTCAGTGCCCGGCGGAACCGGTCGCGTCCGCCCGGTACGCCGGGTTCGCGGCCGGGACGTCACAGCTGTCCTTGAACCCCTGGCTGGTGATGCCGAACGCCGAGTTCACGCGGGACCGCAGGTTCTCCACCCCGATGACCGCGGTCAGCTCCACCAGCCGGGGCTCGTCGAGATGGCGGCGGAGCCGCTCGAACAGCGCGTCGTCGACGGTCGGCGGCGTGGACGTCATCGCCTCGGCGTACTCCATCACGTCCCGCTCCGCCGGGGTGTAGACCGCGCTGTCGCGCCAGACGGGGACGTCGCGCAGTTTCCTGGGGTCCATTCCGTGCCGGAAGCTCTCCCAGTACCCGAAGTCCATGCACCAGGAGCAGCCGACGTGGGCCGCCGCGGCCATCACGGCCAGCGTCTTGAGCCCGGCGTCCACCGTGTTCCACCTGGCGACGGACTGCTCCAGACGGCTGGTGGTGAGCAGCACGCGGGTGTGGTGCGACGCCGCGACCACCGGGTCGATTTCCGTGCCGAACCGGCGCTTGCAGACCCATGCCACGGCTCGGTAGGCGAGCGTGCGGCGTGGGCTGAGGGAGATGCGGGCCATGATGCTGCCTCCGGTGAGTGGTACGGGCTGTCGTCCTCGTCCGTACGACGGACCGGCCGCCATCCGGTGTGACATCGGGGCACGGTGCTCCTGAGGAGGGCCTCCGCCCCTACCGCGAGGCGTTCGGCAGCGGGGCGCCGTTCATCGGCGTGCTCGGCAGCAGCGCGGACCGCCGCTGCGGCGGCTCCTTGTCCGGGGACTCCCAGCGCGCACGTCCGGGGCGCTGCGCCCCGGGCGCCTTGGCGGCGACCGCGGACGGTTCGGCCCGCCGGTCGGCGGGTACGGGCGGCCCGGCGGCCTCCTGGCGGGGCGGCGGCGCGCCCGCCTGGAAGGCCACCAGCAGACCCGAGCCCGCGGCGCCCCGCACCTGGAGGTCGTAGATCTCGACCCCGGCGGCGGCGCGCGTCAGCTCGCGCAGGAGCGCGGAGACGACGCCGCGCGCCCCCATGCTCGCGGGCGGGGGAGCGGCGTCCTCGTAATCGGCGCAGGTCACCGCGCACTGCCTGCCGGTGACGTCGATGGAGAGGTGGTACTGCCGTTCCGGGCTGTGCTGCTCCATGAACCGGCAGGCGCCGCCGACGGCACGGGCCAGGGCGGCGGCGAGGCCGCCGTCGGCGCCGAGGGCCGACAGGGCGCCCCGCAGCAGCTCCGCGGCGATGGCGGCGCTGCCGTCGGTCCGGCGCACGGACACGGCCCAGCACATCGGCGCGGTGAGGAGGCGGGGTTGCGCGAGGAACGCCGACGCTGTCGGCTGCTGGTCCAATGACTTCACCTCGGCCGTGGGCGGCGGCGTCCGTAGACAGGTCAATGGCGCGCGATGCCGGGGGCCGGGGCACACCAACCCTAGAACCGCCGGGCCCGGCCCGACAGACGACTGTCGGACAGGTACGGGCGCGACGGGGCCGGACCCATGAACCGCGGGTCGCCCTGTGCGCCGGGCCCCGCACCCCCGCGCCGCCCGCCCCTCAGACGTCCCGCGCGCCGCTCACTCCCCGACGTCCCGCCGGTTCGACAGCGCCGCCTGCGCCAAGGGGGTGAGCGTACGGACCGTCACCGGCCCCTCCTCGGCCGCCCGGTCCAGGACGAGCCAGCCCTTGCCCGCCAAGGAGCGCAACTGGTCCCGCGCCTCGTTTCCCAGTTCCTCGGCCAGCTCGTCCTCCGACGGGCTGTCGCCCGCCGTCAGCCGCTCGTCGATCCGCAGGAGAAGCGCGTCCTCCTCCCCGGTGATGTTGAAGTCCATGGGGCGACCGTAAGCGCCCGCCGCGCGCCGCGCGTGCCGGCGAGCGTCGAGGACCATGGAGGCATGACAGCCGACGGCGAACTCTTCCCCCGACCGGTCACGGAGCCGGCCCCCGGCGCGGTCCATGTGCCGGGCTGGCTGGATCCCGACCAGCAGGTGCGGCTGCTGCACGCGTGCCGCGAGTGGGCCAGGCCGCCCGCCGGACTGCGGACCGTGACGATGCCGAACGGCGGCGAGATGTCGGTGCGCACGGTCGGGCTCGGCTGGCACTGGTTCCCCTACGGCTACGCCCGTACCGTCGTCGACGGCGACGGAGCGCCCGTCAAACCCTTCCCCGGCCGGCTGCGGGAGCTGGCGCAGCGCGCGGCGGAGGACGCCCTCGGGGCCGGCCCGGAGCCGTACGACATCGCGCTGATCAACTTCTACGGGCCCGACGCCCGGATGGGCATGCACCGCGACAGCGACGAGAAGTCGGACGCGGCCGTCGTCTCGCTGAGCCTCGGCGACGCGTGCGTCTTCCGGTTCGGCAACACGAGCGACAAGGGGCGGCCCTGGACGGACGTGGAGCTGCGCAGCGGCGACCTCTTCGTCTTCGGCGGCCCGTCCCGGCTCGCCTACCACGGGGTGCCGCGGACCTTCCCCGCGACCGCCCCGCCCGCGCTCGGACTGACCGGACGGCTCAATATCACGCTGCGCGTCAGCGGCATGTGACCGACGCG
>NZ_JBHVHQ010000800.1:0-3965 GCF_042800135.1 Streptomyces sp. NPDC057654
AGACACGACCCTGAAAGAGGGATTGACGACCAGTGCTCGACGTCAACTTCTTCGACGAGCTGCGGATCGGCCTGGCCACCGCGGACGACATTCGGACCTGGTCCCACGGCGAGGTCAAGAAGCCGGAGACCATCAACTACCGCACCCTCAAGCCCGAGAAGGACGGACTCTTCTGCGAGAAGATCTTCGGCCCGACCCGGGACTGGGAGTGCTACTGCGGCAAGTACAAGCGTGTCCGCTTCAAGGGCATCATCTGCGAGCGCTGCGGCGTCGAGGTCACTCGTGCCAAGGTGCGCCGTGAGCGGATGGGCCACATCGAGCTGGCCGCCCCCGTCACCCACATCTGGTACTTCAAGGGCGTTCCGTCGCGGCTGGGCTACCTGCTCGACCTCGCCCCGAAGGACCTTGAGAAGGTCATCTACTTCGCCGCCTACATGATCACGTGGGTGGACGAGGAGCGCCGTACGCGCGACCTGCCGTCGCTGGAGGCGCACGTCTCCGTCGAGCGCCAGCAGATCGAGCAGCGCCGCGACGCCGACCTGGAGGCCCGCGCCAAGAAGCTCGAATCCGACCTGGCCGAGCTGGAGGCCGAGGGCGCCAAGGCCGATGTGCGCCGCAAGGTGCGCGAGGGCGCCGAGCGTGAGATGAAGCAGCTGCGCGACCGCGCGCAGCGCGAGATCGACCGCCTCGACGAGGTGTGGAGCCGCTTCAAGAACCTCAAGGTCCAGGACCTGGAGGGCGACGAGCTGCTCTACCGCGAGCTGCGCGACCGCTTCGGCACGTACTTCGACGGCTCGATGGGCGCCGCCGCGCTCCAGAAGCGGCTGGAGACCTTCGACCTCGACGAGGAGGCCGAGCGCCTCCGCGAGATCATCCGGACCGGCAAGGGCCAGAAGAAGACCCGTGCGCTCAAGCGCCTCAAGGTCGTCTCCGCCTTCCTCCAGACCAGCAACAGCCCCAAGGGCATGGTGCTGGACTGCATTCCCGTGATCCCGCCGGACCTGCGTCCGATGGTGCAGCTGGACGGTGGCCGCTTCGCGACCTCCGACCTGAACGACCTGTACCGCCGTGTGATCAACCGCAACAACCGCCTGAAGCGGCTTCTCGACCTCGGCGCGCCCGAGATCATCGTGAACAACGAGAAGCGCATGCTCCAGGAGGCCGTGGACGCCCTCTTCGACAACGGTCGTCGTGGTCGCCCGGTCACCGGTCCCGGCAACCGTCCGCTGAAGTCCCTGAGCGACATGCTCAAGGGCAAGCAGGGCCGTTTCCGTCAGAACCTGCTCGGCAAGCGAGTCGACTACTCGGCGCGTTCCGTGATCGTCGTCGGCCCGCAGCTCAAGCTGCACCAGTGCGGTCTGCCGAAGGCCATGGCGCTGGAGCTCTTCAAGCCGTTCGTGATGAAGCGCCTGGTGGACCTGAACCACGCGCAGAACATCAAGTCGGCGAAGCGCATGGTCGAGCGCGGCCGCACGGTCGTGTACGACGTGCTGGAAGAGGTCATCGCCGAGCACCCGGTGCTGCTGAACCGTGCGCCGACCCTGCACCGCCTGGGCATCCAGGCCTTCGAGCCGCAGCTGGTCGAGGGCAAGGCCATTCAGATCCACCCGCTCGTGTGCACCGCGTTCAACGCGGACTTCGACGGTGACCAGATGGCCGTGCACCTGCCGCTGTCCGCGGAGGCGCAGGCCGAGGCCCGCATCCTGATGCTGTCCTCGAACAACATCCTCAAGCCGGCCGACGGCCGTCCGGTCACCATGCCGACCCAGGACATGGTGCTGGGGCTCTTCTTCCTCACGACGGATGAGAAGGAGCGCAAGGTCATCGGTGAGGACCGTGCGTTCGGTTCGACCGCCGAGGCCACGATGGCGTTCGACGCCCGGGAGCTGTCGCTCCAGGCGAAGGTCGACATCCGCTTCCCGATCGGCACCGTCCCGCCCCGCGGCTGGACCCCGCCGACGCCGGAGGACGGCGACGAGCACGGCGGCGAGTGGCAGCAGGGCGACAGCTTCCGGCTGCGTACGACCCTGGGCCGCGCGCTCTTCAACGAGCTGCTGCCCGAGGACTACCCGTTCGTCGACTACTCGGTGGGCAAGAAGCAGCTCTCCGAGATCGTCAACGACCTGGCCGAGCGCTACCCCAAGGTCATCGTGGCGGCGACGCTCGACAACCTGAAGGCGGCCGGCTTCCACTGGGCGACCCGGTCCGGCGTCACCGTCGCCGTCTCGGACATCGTCGTCCCGGAGGCCAAGAAGGCCATCGTCAAGGGCTACGAGGCCCAGGACGAGAAGGTCCAGAAGCAGTACGAGCGCGGTCTGATCACCAAGGACGAGCGCACGCAGGAGCTCATCGCGATCTGGACCAAGGCGACCAACGAGGTCGCCGAGGCGATGAACGCGAACTTCCCCAAGACGAACCCCATCTTCATGATGGTTGACTCGGGCGCCCGAGGAAACATGATGCAGATGCGTCAGATCGCCGGTATGCGTGGTCTGGTGTCCAACGCGAAGAACGAGACCATCCCGCGACCCATCAAGGCGTCGTTCCGTGAGGGTCTCACCGTGCTGGAGTACTTCATCTCCACGCACGGCGCCCGTAAGGGTCTCGCGGACACCGCCCTGCGTACCGCCGACTCGGGTTACCTGACCCGTCGTCTGGTGGACGTCTCGCAGGACGTGATCATCCGCGAGGAGGACTGCGGCACCGAGCGCGGCCTCAAGCTGGACATCGCGACCAAGGGCGCCGACGGCGTGCTCCGCAAGACGGAGGACGTCGAGACCAGCGTGTACGCGCGCATGCTCGCCGAGGACGTCGTCGTCGACGGCAAGGTCATCGCGCCCGCCAACGTCGACCTCGGCGATGTGCTCATCGAGCAGCTCGTCGCGCACGGCGTCCAGACGGTCAAGACCCGCTCGGTCCTCACCTGCGAGTCCGCGGTCGGCACCTGCGCCTTCTGCTACGGCCGCTCGCTGGCGACCGGCAAGCTGGTGGACATCGGCGAGGCGGTCGGCATCATCGCCGCCCAGTCGATCGGTGAGCCCGGCACCCAGCTGACGATGCGTACCTTCCACACCGGTGGTGTGGCCGGTGACGACATCACCCAGGGTCTGCCGCGTGTCGTCGAGCTCTTCGAGGCCCGCACGCCCAAGGGCGTCGCGCCGATCTCGGAGGCGGCCGGCCGCGTCCGGATCGAGGAGACCGAGAAGACCAAGAAGCTCGTCGTGACCCCGGACGACGGCAGCGACGAGACGGCCTTCCCGATCTCGAAGCGCGCCCGTCTGCTGGTGGGCGAGGGCGACCACGTCGAGGTGGGCCAGAAGCTCACCGTGGGCGCCACCAACCCGCACGACGTGCTGCGCATCCTCGGCCAGCGCGCGGTCCAGGTGCACCTGGTCGGCGAGGTCCAGAAGGTCTACAACTCGCAGGGCGTGTCGATCCACGACAAGCACATCGAGATCATCATCCGGCAGATGCTGCGCCGCGTGACGATCATCGAGTCCGGCGACGCGGAGCTGCTGCCGGGCGAGCTTGTGGAGCGCACCCGCTTCGAGGGCGAGAACCGTCGCGTCGTGACGGAAGGCGGCCACCCGGCCTCCGGCCGTCCGCAGCTGATGGGTATCACCAAGGCCTCGCTGGCGACGGAGTCCTGGCTGTCGGCCGCCTCCTTCCAGGAGACGACCCGAGTGCTGACGGACGCGGCGATCAACGCCAAGTCCGACAGCCTCATCGGCCTCAAGGAGAACGTCATCATCGGCAAGCTCATCCCGGCCGGTACGGGCCTGTCCCGCTACCGCAACATCCGGGTGGAGCCCACCGAGGAGGCCAAGGCCGCGATGTACTCGGCCGTCGGCTACGACGACATCGACTACTCGCCCTTCGGGACGGGGTCGGGCCAGGCCGTGCCGCTGGAGGACTACGACTACGGTCCGTACAACCAGTAAGCGGTTGTTCTGAAGGGCGGTCAC
>NZ_JBHVHQ010000801.1:0-3963 GCF_042800135.1 Streptomyces sp. NPDC057654
CCCGGCGCCGTCGTCCTGCCCGGCTGGACCGTCGACGCGGTCGTCCTCGCGCCGGGCGGCGCGCACCCCTCCTACGCGAGCGGGTACTCCGTCCGCGACAACGCCTTCTACCAGGCATGGGACGCCGTCGCCCGCGACCGCGAGACGTTCAGGGCCTGGCTGGCGGAGAACGTGCTGAACGAAGGAGCCGCCGCCCGATGACCGGTCATATAGCGTCCCAGGAGCAGGAGTTCACCCCGGACGAGCTGATGGAGGTCAACGCTGCCCGCGCGCTCGCCCGCGCCCGTACCTGCTTCGTCGGCATCGGGCTGCCCAGCACCGCCGCCAACCTCGCCCGACGCACCGTCAACCCCCGCCTCGTGCTGATCTACGAATCCGGCACCATCGGGTCCAAGCCCACCCGGCTGCCGCTGTCCATCGGCGACGGCGAACTCGCCGACACCGCCGACGCCGTCGTCCCCGTGCCCGAGGTCTTCAACTACTGGCTCCAGGGCGGCCGGATCGACGTGGGCTTCCTCGGCGCCGCCCAGGTCGACCGGTTCGCCAACGTCAACACCACCGTCGTCGACCGCGGCCCCGGCAAGCCGGAAGGCCGACTCCCCGGGGCGGGCGGCGCACCGGAGATCGCCGCCAACTGCGGCGAAGTCCTGCTCGTACTGCGCCACTCCACGCGCGGCTTCGTCGAGCGGCTCGACTTCGTCACCACCCTCGGCCACGGCTACGGGCCCCATGACCGTACGAAGCTCGGGATGCCCGGCCGCGGGCCCGTCGCCGTCATCACCGACCTCGGCATCCTCCGCCCCGACCCGGCCACCTCCGAGCTGACCCTCGCCGAACTGCATCCCGGCGTCACCGCCGAGCAGGTACGGGCCGCCACCGGCTGGGAGCTCCGCACCGCCGAACCGGTCGGCACCACCGCGCCGCCGACCGCCGAAGAACTCCGCGAGCTGCGCGCCCTCAAGGCGGCGGGGAGGGACGAAGCATGAGCCAGGGCATGTCCCGGCCGCCCACGCAGGCGGAGATCAGCGCCGAGATCGCTGCGCTGCGCGCCGCCTACGCCAAGGCGCGCGCCGAGGGCGCACCGCCCGCCGACCACCCCGCCCGTGACTACGCCCCCTACCGGTCGAGCCTGCTCCGTCATCCCCGGCAGCCACTCGTGGCCGTAGCCGGGGACCCGGAGACCGTGGAGCTGCACACCCCGGTCTTCGGCCCCACCGACGTCACCGAGTGCGACAACGACCTGACGGTTCGGCACGCCGGGGAGCCGCTGGGCGAACGCATCACCGTCTCCGGCAAGCTGCTCGACAGTCGGGGACGGCCGGTGCGCGGGCAGCTGATCGAGCTGTGGCAGGCCAACGCGGCAGGCCGCTACGCCCACGTGAGAGACCGTCACCCAGCCCCGCTGGACCCCAACTTCACCGGAGCGGGGCGGACGTTGACCGGGGACGACGGGAGTTACAGCTTCACCACCGTCAAGCCCGGCGCCTACCCTTGGCGCAATCACACGAACGCCTGGCGCCCCGCCCACATCCATTTCTCCGTCTTCGGCACGGCCTTCACCCAGCGCCTGATCACCCAGATGTACTTTCCCGGCGACCCGCTCTTCGCCCACGACCCGATCCTGCAATCGGTCACCGACGACGCCGCCCGCGAACGCCTCGTCGCCGCCTACGACCACGAGCTCTCCCGGCCGGAATGGTCGCTCGGCTACCGCTGGGACATCGTCCTCGACGGCCCGTCGGCGACATGGCGCGAAGGCGCCGACTGAGGGCCGACGCCGGCCCCGAACCTCCTCCGACCACCGGTGATCCCACCCCTTGTGAGGCGAATTGTGAGGCGAAACGCGGTGAACACCGATCTCGCGGGCGAGTACCGACCCACCCCCTCCCACACCGTCGGCCCCTTCTACGGCTACGCGCTGCCCTACCCCGGCGGCGCGGACGTGGCGCCCGCCGGGCGGCCCGACGCGATCACCCTGCACGGCCGCGTCCTGGACGGCGCGGGCGACCCCGTACCGGACGCCCTCGTCGAGACCTGGCAGGCCGGGCCCGACGGGACGCTCCGGGGGCGGCCCGGCTCCATGCGCCGCGACCCGGCCGACGGCGGCTTCCTCGGCCGCGACGGCACGGACTTCACGGCGTTCGGCCGGTGTGCCACCGACGCCGACGGGCAGTGGGCCGTCCGTACGCTCCCGCCCGGCCCGACCGGCGGCCCCGACGCCCCCTACATCAGCGTGTGCGTCTTCGCCCGCGGCCTGCTCCACCACCTCTTCACGCGCGCCTACCTCACGGACGGCACCGGGGCGGCCGACGCCGACCCGCTGCTGTCCTCACTCACCCCGCGACGGCGGCGCACCCTCCTGGCCGTCGCCGAACCGCACGGCCTGCACCGCTTCGACATCCGCCTGCAAGGCGAGGAGGAGACGGTCTTCCTTGAGTTCCGCTGACGCCGCTTTCCCGGACGTGGGGCTGCTCGCCCCGGCCTGGGCCGGGTCCGCCGCGGAGGCCGCCACCGGGGACGCCGCCTGCCTCGCGGCGATGCTCGACGCGGAGGCCGCCCTGGTCCGGGCCCAGGCGGCCGTCGGGCAGGCCCCTCGGGCGGCGGCCGACGCCGTCATGGCGGCGGCCCGCGCCGACTCCTTCGACGTACGGGACCTGGCCCTGCGCGCCCGCGCCGGCGGCAACCCCGTCATCCCCCTGGTCGCCGACCTCACCGCGGCCGTCGCCCGTACGGACCCCGAGGCGGCGGCGTACGTGCACCGCGGCGCCACCAGTCAGGACATCCTCGACACGGCGCTGATGCTGGTCGCCGCCCGTACCCTGCCGGAGATCACCGGCCAACTGGCTCGCACCGCCGAGACGTTGCATCGCCTCGCCGCCGCCCACCGCACCACCCCCATGCCCGGCCGCACCCTGACCCAGCACGCCGTCCCCACCACCTTCGGCCTCAAAGCCGCAGGCTGGCGCGCCCTGGCCCTGGACGCCCACGACCGGCTCGCCGCCGTACGAGCCCAGTTGCCCGCCCAACTCGGCGGCGCGGCCGGGACGTTGGCCGCCTTCGACGCTTTCGCTTCCACGGACCTCGGCGACGGCCAGGCGCCCTGCGGCGGCGCCCTGCGGCTGCTCGGTCAGTTCGCCGCTGAGACCGGGCTCGCCGAGCCCGAACTGCCCTGGCATACGCTCCGTACGCCCGTAGCCGACCTCGCGGGGGCGCTCGCGTTCTGTGCGGGGGCGCTCGGCAAGATGGCGGCCGATGTGCTCGTCCTCTCCCGTACGGAGATCGGCGAGGTGGCGGAGGGGGGCGGGGGCGGGTCGTCCGCCATGCCGCACAAGAGCAATCCGGTGCGGGCCACGCTCATCGCCGCGGCGGCGCGCCAGGCGCCCGCACTCGCCGGGGTCCTCGTCGGGGCGCTCGCCGCCGAGGACGAACGCCCGGCCGGGGCCTGGCACGCCGAGTGGCAGCCGCTGCGCGAACTCCTGCGGCTCGCGGGCGGTGCGGCACGGCAGGCAGCCGAACTCGCCGAAGGGCTGGCGGTGTTCCCGGAGCGGATGCGCGAGAACCTGGACGCGACCGGCGGCCTGATGGCCAGTGAGCGGATCGCCGCCGCGCTGAGCCCGATGCTCGGGCGCGCCCGTGCCAAGGACCTCGTGGCCGCGGCCGCCCGCCGCGCCGTTGCCGAGCACGTACCACTGGCCAATGTGCTGGCGGAGGCGCTCGCGACGGAGGAGCCGGGGGCGCTGGAGAAGGTCTCCGAGGACCGGCTCCGGCGGCTGGCCGACCCCTCCGACTACCTCGGCCACGCCCCGGAACTGACCGACCGCGCCCTTCGGCGCCTGCCCAGGACGGACATATGACCAGCCTCCACCACAAGGTCACCGGTGACGGCGACGGCGGGACGCCGCTGCTGCTCGGCCCCTCCCTCGGCACCTCGCTCGCCGTCTGGGAGCCCCAACTGCCCGTGCT
>NZ_JBHVHQ010000802.1:0-3960 GCF_042800135.1 Streptomyces sp. NPDC057654
GCGGGCGCGCGGGTGTTAAATCGGTCGGGGCGGGGCTGGATTTTTCAAAAGGGCGCGGCCCGCCACCGAAGCCGCCAGATATCAGCGCGTTGTCAGATATCAGCGCGCTGTGAGTGCACTGAATCCGGTCAGAGCTTGTCGCCTCAGAGCTTGTCGCCGTGGGCCTTCATGAAGCCGAGGGGCTCGACGGCGGTGCCGTAGTTCGGGGTGGTGCGGATCTCGAAGTGCAGGTGCGGACCGGTCGAATTGCCGGTGGAACCGGAGAGGCCGATCTCCTGACCGGTCTTTACGGACTGGCCGACGTGAACGCCGATCTTCGAAAGGTGCGCGTACTGGGAGTACGTGTTGTCGTCGTGCTTGACCACAATGGCATTGCCGTACGCGGGACCGTCACCGCCGCCGTTCGGGCCGGCCTTCACGACCGTGCCGCCGTGGACGGACTTCACCGGGGTGCCGGTGTCGACCACGAGGTCCTGCCCGCTGTGGTTGTGCGACCAGTGGCTGCCGGCGATACCGAAGGGCTGGCCTATCTGGTAGGAGTCCACGGGCTTCACCCAGGACGAGACCTTCTTCGCAGCGTCCTTCTTGTGCTGCTCAGCGGCCTTCTTCTCCTTCTCGGCGGCCTTCTTCTGGCCACTGGCCTGGGCCTTGATCGCGTTGTCGATCGTCGCCACCGAACCGAGCTCCAGCAGGCTGCCGTGACCGGCGTCCGCGGCCAGCGCGACACCGGAGCCGAGCGCGGCCGAGGCGCCGAGCCCGGCGGCCAGAATGGCGGCGCGGGTACGGAGAACCGACTTGTTCGACTCGGTCGACTTGGCGGACTTGGTGGACTTCTTCGGACTGCGGAACGGGGCGTGCTTCGACATGCGGAACAACCTCCAGGGGTGCCAGGAATGAATAAGTCCCGGCTGCGGACCGGGAGCGCCATACCTTGGTAACCCGCCATTGCCGTGCCGCCAAGGGGGCTCACTACTAGGCGCGGCCGTACCGGGGGAAAGGGAATTCCGCCTCTTACGGGCACCGGAACCCCGCCCCGCAGAACCCGCTACGAAACGAGCCGAAACCCCCGCCCGGCCATAGCGGGCCCCAGCTGACCAGCCAGTAACCCCACACCCCCGAAAGCCCCGCCCGACTCCCCCACAAAGGCCCCGAGCCGGCCGGGCCGAAAGTCCCGGGCTCGTTCGTGGCGCTTCCCCTAAACTGTTTAGTACCGAGGTGAAGCCCTGTGCCGCATGTCACCGCGACATAAGATCCACTCGAATTCCGACGGGACTTCCGTATGTCCGTTTTGGGACCGAGGGCCCGGGGGGACGGACCGAGATTCAAGGAGCACCGTGAGCCGACCGCTGCTGTTTCTCGATGTCGACGGCCCTCTGAATCCGTACGCGGCCGAGTGCGGGAAGCGCCCCGAGGGCTACACCACGCTCAGCGCGCCGGAGGAGGCGGGCTGGGCGACCGGGGAGCCCGAGGGAACGCGGCCCCACAGGCGGACCCACAGGCGGCCCCATAGGGGGCCACTCCAGGTGTGGCTCAACCCTGATCACGGGCGGGCGCTGCTGACTCTCGGGTACGAGATCTGCTGGGCCACGACCTGGATGAACGACGCCAACACGTGGATAGGCCCTGTGCTCGGCCTGCCCGAGCTGCCGTTCGTCGACTTCGGCAGCGCGCTGTTCCAGGAGCGCCCCGACGGCGTGCACTGGAAGTCCGAACCGTTGGTGAAGTACGCCGACGGGCGACCGTTCGCTTGGGTGGACGACGAACAGAGCGACGCGGATCACGCCCATGTATCCGCCAACCACCACGCGCCCGCCTTGCTCCATCACGTCAATCCACGAAGGGGACTGAGGGGCAGCGACTTCAGAGCGTTGGCGGACTTCGCCGCGTCGGTGACCACGCCGACGCCTGCTCGGTGGGCGGCCAACAGCGATACCTAGCCCGGGTTCGCGACGTTGAGCTGAAACCACACCCCTTTCCCGCCCCCGACGGCAGCGGCCGTCACCCCGCACAAGTCGGCCATGGCGTACACGAGAAACAGCCCGCGCCCGTTCGTATCGCCGCTCTCCGCCGCCCGTCGCGTCGCGGGGAGTTCGGCGAGTCCGGGCCCGTCGTCACGTACTTCGATCCGTACGTGCGCGGGCTCGACGGCGGCCACGAGCAGCACATCCCCTTTCGCGTGCTGATGCACATTGGTCACAAGCTCCGAGGTGCAGAGCACGGCCACTTCGGCGAGGTGCTCCAGCCCGGACGCGGCGAGAACACTGCGCACAAAGTCCCGGCAGATCTTCGGCGCGGTGGGGGTGCTGGGGGTGAACACACTGTGGGTGAGAGGTGGTTCTGTACATACGCCCATGAGACGCCTCCATGGCGTTTCGCAGTGGGGGTGCGGTGCGCGGCGCTTCCCGCGAGGGCACGTCGACTGAGACGCTTCCGGCATCACTGCGTGAGCGTCACGATACTCACCGTATTGGACATAGGGCTACATGTTCAACCTGAATGCCCGATTCAGTGGACCGCGCCGTCACGCAGGGGCAGACTGTGACACACACCCGGAGGAGAACACCTTGGCGCTGCGGACCACCACCACCGAGCGGCAACGCCGACTCGGCGCGGAGCTCCGGAAGTTGCGCGAACAGGCAGGCCTGACCGTCAGCGACGGCGGAGCATCCATCGGTATGGGGCGAGTCCACCTCACCCATGTCGAACGGGGCCACACCGCCATTTCCACTGACCGGCTGCGCGCGCTTTGCGGTACCTACGGGTGCACTAGTTCAACCTACATCGATGCGTTGGTGAGCCTGTCAGAGGCCAAAGGCAAGGGGTGGTGGAGCAGCTACAAGGGCAGGCTGTCCCCCGCTTCTCTCGACTTGGCCGAACTGGAGGCGTCCGCCGACGAACTGCGCTCCTACGAATCGCTGTTCATCCCCGGGCTCTTCCAGACCGAGGCCTACGCCCGCTCCATTTTTCAAGCGAGCGACACCGTAACCACACCGGAAGCCGTCGAGACAGCCGTCCGGTTCCGGATCCAACGGCAATCCGTCGTGACGCGCGAGAATCCGCCCGCGATCCACGCGGTACTCCACGAAGCTGCGCTACACGTACGGTTCGGCGGCACAGAGGTCATGCGCAAACAGCTACTACACCTCGTAGCGCTAGCCGATCTTCCAAACGTGACTATCCAAGTGCTGCCTTTCACATCTGCGGCCGTGTCCGCGATCAACACCCCGTTCTGCCTGCTCACCTCACACACGGGGGCCCTGGAGACCGTGCAGATGGACCACCCCGCTCAAGCCGTCTACCTACACACCCCGGACGCAACCTCCCGATACCGACGGCAGTTCGAGCTCCTTCGCTCCACTGCCCTCCCGCCAGTCGATGCCAGCCTCACACCGGCCAAGCATGAATCGCGGGATTCCCTTGGACTGGTTCAGTACGTCCTCTACACACTCTGAAAGGGCGATCATGCCTCCGCTCCGCTGGCAAAAGTCCACTTACAGCACCGACCAAGCAAACTGCGTCGAACTCGCCGCTTCCTCCGCCGGCTTCCACCTCCGCGAAAGCGACGAACCCGAAGCAGTCGTCACCGTGACCCGCTCCGAGCTCCGGACCTTCATCCGCGCCGTTCGCACGGGGGCCTTCAACCACTGTTACTGAGTTGCGGGGCCTGAAGCAGGGGCGGCACCCACGGTCCATGGCAATGAGCAAGACCGGCGGCCCCTCCCAGTAGGGGGTGAAGGTGAGGGTGGCTGCCGCGTGGGGCGGCATTGTGCGTGGACCGGTGCGGGCATCGTCTCGGACCCTTCGGGTCCAGAGCGCCAGCAGCGGGAGGGAAGGGGGCGGGCCGGGCTCGGTTCACTGCCCGCCGGGCGGGTTCGTGGCCGGGGTTCAGGCTGGCTCCGCTGCGCTGCGCCGCTGGCTGCTGCCGCGAAGTGGCCGTTGCAGGTTCTTCGGGTGCGGGGG
>NZ_JBHVHQ010000803.1:0-3959 GCF_042800135.1 Streptomyces sp. NPDC057654
CGCTGCGCGCCGGTCAGTCGTTCAGGTTGACCGTACGGGCCGACGTCGCGCCGATCTCCACGGCGATCTCGGCGAGCACCGGCGCCGGGATCGACTCGTCGACGGTGAGGGCCACCAGCGCCTCGCCGCCCTCGCCCGAGCGCGAGACCTGCATGCCCGCGATGTTGATGCCGGCCTCGCCGAGGATGCGGCCGACGGTGCCGACGACGCCCGGCCGGTCCCCGTACCGCAGGAAGGCCATGTGGTCGGCGAGGGCCAGGTCCACGTCGTGGTCGCCCACCGCGACGATCTTCTGGAGGTTCTTGGGCCCGGCCAGCGTGCCCGAGATGGAGACCTCGTCGCCGTCGGCGAGCGTGCCGCGCACGATCACCACATTGCGGTGCTCGTTGGACTCGCTGCTCGTCGTCAGGCGGACCTCGACGCCGCGCTCCTGCGCGAAGAGCGGCGCGTTCACATACGAGACGGTCTCGTCCACGACGTCCTCGAACACACCCTTGAGCGCGGAGAGTTCGAGCACCTTCACATCGTGCTGGGTGATCTCGCCGTACACCTCGACATCGAGGCGGACCGCGACCTCGCCCGCGAGCGCGGTGAAGATCCGGCCGAGCTTCTCGGCGAGCGGCAGCCCCGGCTTCACGTCCTCGGCGATGACCCCGCCCTGGACGTTGACCGCGTCCGGCACCAGCTCGCCCGCGAGCGCGAGGCGTACGGACTTGGCGACGGCGATGCCCGCCTTCTCCTGCGCCTCACCGGTCGAGGCGCCCAGGTGCGGGGTGGCCACGACCTGGTCGAAGTCGAAGAGCGGCGAGTCGGTGCACGGCTCGGACGCGTACACGTCCAGGCCCGCGCCCGCGACCCGGCCCTCCTTGAGCGCCGTGGCCAGCGCCGCCTCGTCGACGATCCCGCCGCGCGCGGCGTTGACGATCCGCACGTGCGGCTGAACCTTGTGCAGCGCGTCGTCGCCGATCAGGCCGAGCGTCTCGGGGGTCTTGGGCAGGTGCACGGTGATGAAGTCCGCGACCTCCAGCAGCTCGTCCAGCGTCAGCAGCTTGACGCCCATCTGCGCGGCGCGCGCGGGCTGCACGTACGGGTCGTACGCGACGATCTTCATGCCGAAAGCGGACATCCGCTGCGCGACGAGCACCCCGATCCGGCCGAGGCCGACGACGCCCAGCGTCTTCTCGGACAGCTCGACGCCGGTGTACTTGCTGCGCTTCCACTCGCCGTTCTTCAGGGCGGAGTTGGCCTGCGGGATATTGCGGGCGGTGGCCACGAGCAGGCCGCAGGCGAGCTCGGCGGCGGTGACGATGTTGGAGGTCGGCGCGTTGACGACCATCACGCCGGCCTTGGTGGCGGCGGACACGTCCACGTTGTCCAGGCCGACTCCGGCGCGCGCGACGACCCGCAGCTTGCGGGCGGCGGCGATGGCCTCGGCGTCGACCTTGGTCGCGCTGCGCACCAGGATCGCGTCGACGTCGGCGATGGCGGGGAGGAGTTCGGCGCGGTCCGCGCCGTTGCAGTGCCGGATCTCGAAGTCCGGGCCGAGGGCGTCGACGGTGGCGGGCGACAGCTCTTCGGCGATCAGTACGACGGGTTTCGTGCTCACGTGGTCATCAGTCCTCACTGGTCCTTTGCGGACGGCCGTCCCGACGGCCGAAGGCGGTGAAGGGGGGCGCAGCCGCGTGGAAGACGCACGACGCTGTGAGCCTGACGCGCTTGTTGCAGAGCAGTGTATCGGCGGTGCGGGATGCATTTGGCCTACCCGGCCAAATCACTCGGCCGTAGCCGCGCGCCGTGCGAAACGCGCGTGCGCCCCGTCGGACGCGGTCACGTCGGCGAATGCGGATGCTGCGGATGCAGTGGTGGGCATGGTCACCAGTCGAGCATATCTACGCGCGTAGCGACCTGTCACCCCCTGGGGGTGACAGGTGTGACCGCTTTCCGGCTGTCGCTCTGCCCGCTCCGGGGCGCGTACGGCCCTCGCCTCCGTCGCCCGGGTGGGTGCTGTGCTCCCATCACCCGGGTGGGCCCCTCGGCCCGTATCGATGCCGTACCGCAACGTCCGGTTTCCGGACCGTCAGGCAGAATCGGGCGCATGACGAGCCCGGACCACGCCCCCAAGCCCTCGGACGATCAGCGGGAACCCGCGTACGCCGAGCGCTGCTACCGCTCACCGGCCGCGATCGGCGCCGGGGTGCTGCTGCTCGCGCTCGGGGCGTGGCTGGGGATCGACGCGGTGGTGCGGGGGTCGGGGCGTACGCCGTGGCTGGCCGTGGCGGGACTGGTGTTCCTGGTGCCGCTGGTGGCCGCGTACACGGTGCGGCCCGCGGTGTGGGCCGGTCAGGACCGGATTCGCGTGCGCAATCCGTTCCGTACGATCACGCTGCCGTGGGCCTCCGTCGAGGGCGTGCGCGCCGGGTACTCCAGCGAGATCTTCGCGGGCGGCGCGAAGTACCAGATGTGGTCGATCCCGGTCTCCCTGCGCGCCCGCAAGCAGGCCTCCAGGCGGCAGGTACGGGCCTCCCTCGACGACACCTCGCAGCAGACCTCCCCGCACGCCCCGATCGGCGGCAAGCCGCTGCGGGCCGCCTCCGACCAGGCCATCGACGAGATCCGCGACCTTTCCGAGCGCAATGCCGGGCGCGAGGGCGCGCAGGGGGAGCCGCGGGTGAAGTGGGCTTACGAGGTCATCGCCCCGGCCGTCGTCGGGTTCGTGGCTCTGGTGGTCATCTACCTGGTCGGCTGAGGCCCTCGGCTCGGCTGAGGCTCTCGGCTGGTTTTCACGAAGCTCTTTTGCGGGGCGCTTTCACGGGGGCTCTCTTACGGCGCGCTCGGCCATACCAGGGCCATGTACGCCCCGAAGTACGCCGAGAAGAGCGCTGCCCCGCCCAGTACCAGCAGTGCCGTCCGGCGTTGCGCGCGGGCGATGGCGAGGGCGAACGGGAGCAGCAGGGGGAAGGCCGGAAGCAGGAAGCGGGCGCGGGGGAAGTACACGCCGCCGCTGCACAGCACGATCACGAGTAGCGCGCCCGTGAAGATCAGCAGCGGGGGCGGCTGCCGTTGGGCCGCGCACACCGCGTACAGCGCCGCCGACAGCATGATGACGATCGAGACGACGACCAGGAACAGCTCCGGGCGGGACTGGTAGACGAGCGTCTCGCGCAGCGAGCGCAGCGTCTCGACGCCGCCGTCGGTCTGGTTCGTCCACGTGCTCTGGACCGCGAAGTACCCGTCCCAGCGGCCGAGTCGCACCGCGACCCAGATGATGTAGCCGAGCCAGCCCAGGGGGGCCAGGGCGCAGCCGGCGGCGATACGGGCCGTTCCTCCGGTGCTGCCGGTCCCCTCACGGCGTGCCTCGCGCAGCGCCAGCAGCGCGCTCACGGACACCGCCGCCGCCAGCGCCACTCCCGTGGGGCGGGTGAGGCCCGCGAAGAGCGACAGCGTCCCCGCCCACACCCAGCGGCCGGTCAGCACCGCGTACAGCGACCACGCCGCCAGCGCCGTGAACAGCGATTCCGTGTAGCCCATCGACTGCACCAGCGCGACCGGCGTCACGCCCCACAGCACCGCCAGGACCACCCCCACCCGGCGCCCGTACAGCCGGTCCCCGACCGCGAACACGCCCCACGCCGCCAGCAGCGACGCCGTCACGGACAGCGCCAGGCCGGTGCTCGCCCGGTGGCCCGGCGGCAGCGGGTGCGCGAACACCTTGACCAGGAACGGGTACAGCGGGAAGAACGCCAGGTTGCAGCTGTTGCGGGCGCCGGTCAGGACGTCGTCGTAGCCGCGGTTCGCGATCCCCAGGTACCAGCGCGAGTCCCACTGGTTGGCGAGCTGCGGCCAGAGCCCGTGGCCCTTGAGGTGCGCCCACTCGGCGAGCACGACGACGCCGAGGAGCCGTACGGCCGCATAGCCCACCAGCGCGGGAGCCGCCCGGCGCAGTGCCCGGCGCAGTGTCC
>NZ_JBHVHQ010000804.1:0-3958 GCF_042800135.1 Streptomyces sp. NPDC057654
CCGCCCCCGCCCCCGCCCTTCACGTCAGAACGCATCGGCCGGCACGTACGTCCCCCACACCTCGCGCAGCGCGTCGCAGACCTCGCCCACCGTCGCCCTCGCCCGCAGGGCGTCCTTCATCGGGTAGAGCACATTGACCGAGCCCGCCTCGCTCTCCGCCGCCTTCTTCAGCTCGGCGAGCGCCGCGTCCACCGCCGCCTGGTCCCGTTCGGCGCGCAGCACGGCCAGCCGCGCCGCCTGCTGGGCCTCGATGGCGGGGTCGACGCGCAGCGGCTCGTACGGCTCCTCCTCGTCGAGTTGGAAGCGGTTGACGCCGACCACGACACGTTCGGCGCTGTCCGTCTCCTGCGCGATGCGGTACGCGCTGCGCTCGATCTCGTTCTTCTGGAAGCCGTTCTCGATCGCGGCGACCGCGCCGCCCATGTCCTCGACCCTGGCCATCAGATCGAGCGCGGCCCGCTCCACGTCGTCGGTCATCGACTCGACCACGTACGAGCCCGCGAAGGGGTCGACGGTCGCCGTCACGTCCGTCTCGTAGGCGAGCACCTGCTGCGTGCGCAGGGCGAGCCGCGCCGACTTGTCGGTCGGCAGGGCGATGGCCTCGTCGAAGGAGTTGGTGTGCAGCGACTGCGTGCCGCCGAGGACCGCCGCGAGCCCCTGCACGGCCACCCGTACGAGGTTGACCTCGGGCTGCTGCGCGGTGAGCTGCACGCCCGCGGTCTGGGTGTGGAAGCGCAGCATCTGCGACTTGGGGTTCGTCGCGCCGAACTCCTCCCGCATGACCCGCGCCCAGATCCGGCGCGCGGCCCGGAACTTGGCGACCTCTTCGAGGATCGTCGTCCGCGAGACGAAGAAGAACGACAGCCGCGGCGCGAAGTCGTCCACGTCCATACCCGCCGCCACGGCCGTACGCACGTACTCGATGCCGTCCGCGAGCGTGAAGGCGATCTCCTGCGCGGGCGACGCCCCCGCCTCGGCCATGTGGTAGCCGGAGATCGAGATCGTGTTCCACTTCGGGATCTCGGCCTTGCAGTACTTGAAGATGTCCGCGATCAGCCGCAGCGAGGGCTTGGGCGGGAAGATGTACGTGCCGCGGGCGATGTACTCCTTGAGCACGTCGTTCTGGATGGTGCCGGTCAGCCGGTCCGCCCGTACGCCCTGCTCCTCCCCGACGAGCTGGTAGAGGAGCAGCAGGAGCGCACCGGGCGCGTTGATGGTCATCGAGGTGGAGACCTTGTCCAGCGGGATGCCGTCGAACAGGATCCGCATGTCCTCGATGGAGTCGATCGCGACGCCGACCTTGCCGACCTCGCCGCTCGCGAGGGGCGCGTCGGAGTCATGGCCCATCTGGGTCGGCAGGTCGAAGGCGACGGACAGGCCCGTGGTGCCGTTGGCGATCAGCTGCTTGTAACGGGCGTTGGACTCGGTGGCCGTGCCGAACCCGGCGTACTGACGCATGGTCCACGGCCGTCCCGTGTACATCGTCGGGTAGACGCCGCGGGTGAAGGGGTACGAACCCGGCTCGCCCAGTATGTCGGCCGCGTCCCAGTCGGCGAGTGCGTCCGGACCGTAGACCGGCTCGATGGGCAGGCCGGACTCTGTCTCACGCGCCATGGGTTCTGTGCCTCCCGCTGAGTTGCCGCTGTGTACCGCTGTTGAGTGCCGCTGTGTTGCCGAACAAGCAGTTGCCGAGCAGTTGCCGGGGTCCCGCCGCGGACTGTAGCGGCGGCTGTGCGAAGGGTGGAGCCGCACAGGCTGGGACCTTCCTCACAGCCTGCCCGCCGTCCGGGGCGGTGCCACCTCGCGTGGGGGTGAGGTTCGGGCATCGAGGTCGCTGGGCATCATCCAGCGGTGATGCAGCAGACAACTCTCGTACGCAGAGTGCTCGTCGCGGCAGGAGTGGCGGCGGGGACGGTGGCGCTGACCGCCGGGTGCAAGGTGCAGACCGCGCCCGTCTCCGGCGCGTCGCCGCCGGGGGCCTACGGCAGCCACCACGCCCGTACGGACCAGGGCTCGGGCTCGGGCTCGGGTTCCGGCTCTGACGACAAGCTCGCTACGGGCGTACGGCCGTGGCCCTCCTGGCCCGGCTCATCCAACTCGTCCAGTTCCTCCGGCTCGGCCAGCTCGGCCGGAAACGCCGCCTCCCACCGACCGCACGCCCCCACTCACCCCCACACTCACCACGCACCCCATACGCCGCGTCCGGCGGCCAAGAAGCCGCATCCGCCGACCACCAAGCCGCTCGGCACACCCGACCGGCGGTGCCGGACCGGGCGCGTGCTGTGCATCAGCAAGAAGAGCGACACGCTGGCCTGGATGGTTGACGGCAAGGTCGTGGCGGCGATGGATGTGCGGTTCGGCTCGCAGTACTCGCCGACGCGCGAGGGCGCGTTCAAGGTGGACTTCAAGAGCCGCGACCACGTGTCGACGATCTACCACACGGCGATGCCGTACGCGATGTTCTTCAGCGGCGGCCAGGCCGTGCACTACTCCTCGGACTTCGCGGCGCGCGGCTACGCGGGGGCGTCGCACGGCTGCATCAACGTCCGGGACAAGAAGAAGATCGCGGCGCTCTTCCGGGAGGTCCGCAAGGGCGACCGGGTCGTCGTCTACCGGTAGCCGTACGGCTGGTCGAGCCGGTCGAACCGGTGGCCGGACGGCCGGTTGAGCCGGTTGAGCCGGTAGCCGGACCTCCGGTTGAGCCGGTAGCCGGACGGCCGGTTGAAGCAGCGCGGGCAGGGCCGGGGGAACGTGCCCCGCCCGCGCCGGATGCGCACTGGCCGTTGGTACGGGGGGAACCCCGGCCTCATGCGCGGCCGATGACCAGTCGGCCTGCTTCATTCAGCGCCGGACGTCCGAAAAACGTCACACCCGACCGGTTCACCCATTCGCCCGTGCCGAAACCAGCACGGGCGAGGCCGTCGCGGACGGGGTGGCCGAGGCGGTCGGTGACGGCGAGACCGTGGGCGGGGGGGGCGTGGGGGTGGTGGGGCCGGGGCTGGGGTCGCTGTTTCCGTCGCCCGCGCCCCCGCCTGGTCCCGAGCCGTCGCCTCCGCCCCCTCCCCCTTCGTCGTCCCCGGATCCGGGGTGGCCACCATGGCCGTGACCACCGCCCGCTCCGCCGCCTCCGCCTCCATCCGATCCCCCAGAGCCTCCGGAGCCGCCTGGGCCGCCGGAATCCAGGACGCGCTCGCAGTACTTGTGCGCGGGGGCCGGACCGCCGACGGCGCGTTCCAGCCGCCGGAGCTTCTTGTCCTCCAGTTCCCCGCTCGGGCCGCGCCTCGCGGACAGGTACTCGCGGCACACCGCTTCGACCCGGGCCCTGCCCTCCCTGCCGTCCCCGCCGTCCCTGCCATGCTTGCCGTCGCCGTGCTGCCCCTTGCCCTCACCGCGAGGGTCGCCGTCGTCCTCGCCGCGCTGGGACGGATCAGCCTCGGCCCCGGCCCCGTCTTCGTCCTCGGCCCCGTCGTCGGTCTTGCGCCCGGTGCCCGGCGTGCCGCCGCCCGGCGTCGGGGACGCCCCCGGCGCGGTGCCGGTCGGGCCCGACGGGTAGCGCGAGGGGTCCCCCGTGCTCAGTTCGAGGTCCGGCTGGGGCGAACGGGAGCCGCCGCCCGTCTCGTCGGCCGCCGAGACGCTGGTCCCGGGCCCCGGCTCGCCACCGCCGCCGCTGAACGGGGCCGGGAGCATGCCCGTACCGGCCGCGACCGCCACGCCGCCCAGCGCACAGCCCGCGAGGGCCAGCGCGAACGCCGCCTTCAGGGGCCGCCGTACGAACGAGGGCCGGCCGGCCAGCGCGCCCAGCCATACGGTCCGCACCGGCGCGGGCTCCTCGGCGCGCGCCGCCCGGAACGCGGCGAGCGCCCGTTCCTCCCCGGGGAGCCAGCCGTCCGGCCCGGCGGCCGTCAGCTCGCCGGAAACGTCGGAGAGAGCATCGGAGAGCGCATCGGAGAGCCGGTCG
>NZ_JBHVHQ010000805.1:0-3951 GCF_042800135.1 Streptomyces sp. NPDC057654
GGCTGATGCCTTCGGTCGGTCAGCGACCCATATCGGTCAGCGGTCACCGACCGGCCGGAGATGCGCGCGGCCCTGCTGCTGCAGCTGTTCCTCGCGCAGCGCCATGGCCTTGTCCAGCCGTCGCTGACCGGTGCGCGGGGACACCGCCAGGCGGCGGGCGATCTCGGCGCCGGAGAGCCGTTCGCCAGCGTCATCGGCCTGGGCCAGCCACCCGGCGATGGTGCGGATCTGCTGCTGCACGGGGTCCAGCTCGGGCCCCTGTTGCCGCTCGGGCAGCCGGGCTGTCACCACGCCCCGGTCAGCCACCGTCGCGGGCATCTGCCCTGGCCTCACCCGGATGCAGGTCGGCGGCCCGCCGCATCAACAGTCCCGGCAGGTAGGCCACCCGGCAGCCGGCGGCACGGGCCGCCGTCAGCGGCAGCACGCCGACGTCGGCAACCATGTCCACGATCACCAGGACAGTGCCGAACTTCGCAACCAGCCTGGTGAACAGCTCCAGCAGTTTCGGCTCGGTGTTGGGCAGCCGCTTGTCGTGGACGGTCTTGCCGTCCTGGGTCCGGCCGTGGGCGTGGGGGAACTCCTTGCCCAGGTCCAGGCCGAGGAAGAGATCTGTCGTGGTCGTGTCGACCATGTGCGCGTGCCCCCGCCTCTCGATTCCCCCAACTCCCGGCCGTCCCTGCGGCACCACACGCCGGCAACCACGTTACGCAGACATGCCACCCGTCAAACAGTCCGGCATTGCGCCGGCCGGGCGGTCGTCAGGCCCCTCATCAGCGGTCAAGCGCTGCCCCGAAGCCCGGCGGCAACACCCCCAGGTCATCCACTTCGACAGGGGGCACAGCCCTACCGGACCCGGGGGCCAGGCGCCCCACTGCGGGGCCACAGAAAAGGTAACGGGCAAGCGGTTGGGGGCATCACAGGTCAGCTGCCCTGCTCGGCCACGCGGTCACGGATGCGAGGCGGCGCTCCTTGGCGGCCCGGGTGCGTCGGCCTCCGCGAGGAGATGAGCGGTGCGTTCCGCCGACTTCTGTGCCCAGCGGCCGTTGGTGGCCGCGCCGACCAGCAGGACGGCCACACCGCAGCCGGTGATGACCCACCAGGCGGGCCGGGCGGCGTCGGCGAATGTATCCGGGTATGCGGCGCCGGTGATGTTCCGGGTGCCGTGGGCCAGGACCGCGCCGATGACGGCCACGCCCAGAGCCTGGCCAACCTGACGGCTGGTGGTGGCCACCGCGGAGGCGACTCCGGCCTGGGACAGGGGCATCCCGGAGACGGCGGTGTTGGTGATGGGCGCGTTGACCATGCCGGCGCCGATGCCGAGCAGGCAGTAGCCCAGGAAGAGCAGAGGGCGGGATTTGTCGGCATTGCAGGCCGCGAAGAGCACGCTGCCCAGGGCCATGGCAGCGCCGGAGAGAACCAGTGAGGGGCGGGGCCCGCAGGACGCGACCAAGCGGCCGGATGCGGGCGCGCTGATCAGCATGAACGCTGCCATCGGGAGCAGGTACAGGCCCGCGTGCAGCGCGTCGAGACCACGCACGTTCTGCAGGTAGAGGGTGTTGAGGAAGAGGAATCCGCCGAGGACCACAAAGCCCGTGATGGCGATGGCGACGGCGCCGCTGAACGGTGCGCTGCGGAAGAACCGGAGATCCAGCAATGGCTCGTCACGGCGTGATTCGTACCTCAGCAGGCCGAGGAGAGAGGCGGTGGCGATCACCAGGCATGCCAGGATCCCCGCCGAGGTCCAGCCCTCGCCGGGCGCCTCGATGATGGCGTACGTGACCGTGCCGAGCAACCCGATGACGAGCAGCTGCCCGATGGGATCGGGCCGGCGTGGCGCGGGGGCGCGCGACTCGGGGACATAGCGCAGGGTGGCCCAGACGGCGACGGCACCGACAGGAATGTTGATGAGGAAGACCGCCCGCCAGCCGGCCGTGTCCACCAGCAGGCCGCCGATGACGGGGCCGGCGGCCATGGCCAGGCCGAAGACGCCGCCCCAGACGCCGATCGCGCGGGCCCGTTGCCCAGGGTCGGTGAAGGTGGTGGTGATGATCGACATGGCGACGGGGTTGAGCATCGAGCCGCCGATGGCCTGCACCACCCGGAACAGGATGAGCGTCTCCAGGTCGGGCGCCACCGAGCACAGGGCTGAGCCGAGGGTGAAGACGATCAGGCCCGTGGTGAAGACCTTGCGGCGGCCGACGCGGTCGGCGGCCGAGCCGGCCAGCGTCAGCAGGGATGCGAGGACCAGGGTGTAGGAGTCGACGGCCCACTGCATTCCGGAGAGAGAGGCGTCCAGGCCCCGCTGCATCACCGGCAGGGCGACGTTCAAAATGGTGCTGTCCAGGCTGACCAGAAGCAGGCTCGTACAGCAGATCACCAGGATCAGGACGCGCCGCTCGCGTGAGAGTTCCGTCGTGTCCGCGTCTGCTCTAAGTTTCCGTGACCGTGCACGCGCTGATGCGGCGGAGTCACGGGGCATCGCCGGATCATGACGGTCGTGTGCGGTGCGCATGGACGCTCCGGGACAGGTGCTGCGGTCCCGCGGCCGGCGGGTCACCGGCCCTCTTCCAGCGCGGGTACGACATGGGATTGGGATACGGGGGTTGGGTCGGCCACCGTGGGGAGCGGGACGGGCATCGGCATGGCGCACCGGCCGGTTCCACCCGGCTGCACAGTACGAAGCGCCTTGGGCAGGGCGAAGACGCAGACAGCGGTGGTGATCAGGGCGAGCGCGGTGAGGTACCCGCCGAAGAGCGGCATGTCGCCGTGGCCGCTCAGAGCGGTTCCGACCAGAGGCAGGGTGCCGCCGGCCAGAGCTGCGGTGGCCCCGTAAGTGGCGCCTATGCCGGTGACGCGGCAGCGCATGGGCAACAAGTCGGACATCACCGCGAGCGAAGATGTCGACCACAGTGAGCACAGCAGCGCCCCGCCGCACTGTACGGCCAGGAGCACACCCGCCGATGGCCGCAGCAGGAACAGCAGCGGCGCGGTCAGCGCGGTGGCCGCGATGCCGAAGGCGACGAGCATCCGGCGATGCCCGATCCGGTCCGCGGCCAGGCCGCTCAGCGGCTGGACGACGACGAAGAATACGAGGGCGATCGTGCTGGTCGTCAGCGCGGTCGAGCGGCTGATGCCGGTGGTCAGATGGGCGTAGGTGGGCAGGAAGGTCAGCCAGAGGTACTGGGAGGCAGTGCCCGCGAGGACCACCCCGGCCAGGACCAGGGTCTGGCGGGGATGCCGCGTCAGGAACTCCAGGACCCGTGGCCGTTCGGCCCGCCCGGCCCGGACGGCCTCCGCCACGTCGCTGGTCTCCTGGCTCCGGTACCGGATCCATACGCCGACCAGCGCGGCGACCGCGCCGAGAGCGAAGGGGATGCGCCAGCCGTACGCGCTCATCGCCGCCGGCGGCAGCACCTGGGCGGTGAGTGCCGCGGCCCCGGTGGCCGCCAAGAGGCCGATGCCCTCCCCGGAGTGCATCAGGCCCGCGTAGAAGCCGCGCCGCTTTCTCGGGGCCGACTCGGACAGGTACGCGATGGCGGTGGATGACTCCCCGCCGGCGGCCAGGCCCTGTACGACCCGCGCGACGACCAGCACGGCCGGGCTGAGCAGCCCGGCGCTGCGGTACGTGGGCACTGCCGCGAGTATCAGGCAGCCGAGCCCCATGAGCGACAACGTGACGGCCATCGCCTCGCGCCGACCGCGCCGGTCCGCGAGCGCCCCGAGCAGCAGGCCGCCGAGCGGGCGGAAGAAGTAGCCCACCGCGAAGACGGCGAAGGTCTGGAGCAGAGGGACGAAACTGTTGTCCGCCGCGTGCGGGAAGACCTGGCGCGAGAAGTAGACGCCGAGGATGGTGAACAGCGTCCAGTCGTACCACTCCACGCCGTTGCCGAGGCACCCCGCGAGCAGCTGGCGTCTGCGGGTGCGGCTGGTGGCGGTCGTGGGGACGTAGAC
>NZ_JBHVHQ010000806.1:0-3946 GCF_042800135.1 Streptomyces sp. NPDC057654
TCGCGCCGCAGCGCCCACGCCCGCTGGTGCAGTTTCAGGGCGAACCCGACGTGGCGGCCGTGCATCTCGTCCGCCACTCCGGCGATATGGCTGTGCAGCGCCCGGTCGGCGGGCGGCGCGAAGAACCCGACGCAGGCCCCGACGAGCCGCCCGCCGTCGAGCGTGCCGTCGAAGGCGCCGGCGACGTAGCTGCCCGCCTTCGACAGGGCGCGCAGCAGCTCGGCCGTGATCGGCGGAACCTTCCCGTCGGGCCGCCAGATCCGTTCGTAGAGCCGCTGTACGGACTCCAGTTCGGCCAGCGTGGACAGGGCGCGGATGGGGGTACGGGACGCGCGGGCCGCCGCCTGGGCCGCGGCCAGGGCCTCGTCGGTCCCGCCGCACGCGCCGGCGGCGCGGCTCGGGTCGCTCGACAGATCAATCACAGGCGTCATCTTCTTCGTCGTGTGCGTCACGGGACTGCGCCAGGAGGTCTCGCAGCAGCGCCGTGAGCAGGGCGGTACGCCGGGGCAGCTCGGCCGTCCCGACGTGTTCGTGATCGGCGTGGGCGCCGCCGCCGACCGCGCCCAGACCGTCCAGGGTGGGCGTGCCGACGCCCGCGGTGAAGTTGCCGTCCGACGCGCCGCCGACGGCGACCGAGGCGAGCGGACCGATGCCCAGCCCGTCCGCGAGCCGGGCGGCGCGGGCGAACAGATCGCGGGACGCGGCGCCGGGCAGCGGCGGGCGGTTGGGACCGCCCGACACCTCGACCTCCGCGCCGGGCAGGACCGGCCGCAGCGCCCGCATCGCGCGGTCGACCCGGTCCTGCTCGGCGGCGTCGCGCACCCGCACGTCGACCGCGAACAGCCCCTGCGCGGGGACGGTGTTGGACGTGGTGCCCGCGGCGAGCAGCGTCGGCGTGACGGTCGTGCCGGCCGCGGCGTCGCCGAGCGCGGCGACGGCGAGGATCTGGTGCGCCGCCTCGACGCTCGCGTTCACGCCGAGGTGCGGTTCGAGCCCGGCGTGCGCCGCCCGGCCCCGCACCGCCACCTCGTACAGCGAGACGCCCTTGCGCTCCGTCTTGAGCGCCCCGCCGTCCGCCGACGCCTCCAGCACCAGCGCGGCGACGCAGCCCCGCGCCTCCTCCTCGATGAGCGCGCGGGACGAGGGCGAGCCCAGCTCCTCGTCGCCGGTGATCAGCACCGTGACGCCGTCCGCGCCGCCGGCAGCAGGGCCGAGCGCGGCGACGGCATGGAAGGCCATCACCACACCGGCCTTCATATCGAAGCAGCCGGGCCCGCGCAGCACCCCGTCCTCGATGCCGAACGGATGGGTGGCCAGCGATCCGATGGGCCACACCGTGTCGTGGTGCCCGAGGACCAGGACGCGGCGCGGGCCGTCGCCGAGCCGCCAGCGCAGATGGACGCGCCCGTCGAGAACGATGCGCTCGGGCTCGGCCGCCAGATATCCGGCCCCCATCGCGGCCACCAGATCGGCGCTGCGCGCCACCGCCGCCAGGTCGGCGGATGGCGACTCGCAGCGCACCAGCGCCTCGATGTCGGCGAGGACGCGCGGCAGCGCCGCTTCGAAGCGGGCGACGGAGGCGGCCGGGGGAGCGCCGCGCGGAGCGACGCGGGCGTCGGCGACGTCCGTACGGGAGTCGTCAGCAGCCATGTCAGCCGACCTTCGGGGTGGCGCGGACGCCGTAGTGGACATAGTGCTCACCGGTCTCCAGCGTGTAGAAGGTGACCGGCACCCAGGTCTTCGTGCCGGGCATCAGGAAGACGAACTTCCCCTCGCCGACCGGCACGAGTTCGGCGTCCCGCGCGGGCGACGTCTCGTACGCGGCGAGCGGGCCCGTCACCGTATGACGCAACGTCAATTTCCCCTCCTCATAGGTGATATCGGCGCGCGCACCGGCCCGCTCGTACACGCCCGCGTGCCGCGCGGCGTCGACGGCGGGCGGCCGGCCGGCGGGGGAGGGCGGAGCGGGCACGGTCACGCCCGCGACCTCCGCGAAGATCTCCTGGAACAGCTCCTGGTACAGGTCGCGCGCGTTGCCGCCGTTGGTCAGCAGGGTCACCGCGATCCCCTGGTCGGGCAGGACGCGCAGGAACGCCGACTGGCCGATGGTGTTGCCGTCGTGCCCGTACAGCCGCTGCCCGTCCCAGCCGAACCGGATCCAGCCCAGCCCCCACGAGTCGCCCAGCGTGTCCCGGTCCGGGAGGTCGGCCTGGTGCGCGGCCATCGCCGCCGCGCTCTCGGCGCTCAGCACCCGCTCGCCGTCCGGGCCGACGCCGCCCGTCAGATGCAGCCGCGCGAAGGCCAGCACGTCCGCGGTCGCGGCGGTGATCAGCCCGGCGGGCCCGGCCGAGCGGGGCAGCCCCCAGGTCGTGGCGGGCGCGAAGTCCCCTCCGTTCTCGGCGACATGCCCGACCGCGGCCCGCAGCAGCAGCGCCTCCTCCGGGAGCGTCACCGCGCCGGTCAGGCCCAGCGGCGTGAACAGCCGCTCGCGCAGCGCCCGGTCCCACGTCAGCCCCGTCAGCTTCTCGACGACCCGCCCGGCCAGACTGAACCCCGAGTTGCAGTACGAGAACGTCCCGCCGAGCGGATGGTTCTGCGCGGCCTCCTCCAGCAGCTCGGTGTAGCGCTCCAGGCAGTCGTCGCCGCGCCCGGTGTCGGTGAACACGTCGCCGTCGATGCCGCTGGTGTGGGTCAGCAGATGACGCATCGTCACCTGCTTGGCGACGCCGGGGTCCGCGAGCCGCAGCTCCGGCAGCACGTCCACGAGCGGCGCGTCGAGATCCAGCTTCCCCTCGTCGACGAGCTGCATGACGAGCGTCGCCGTCCAGACCTTCGTGATGGACCCGATCTGGAAGACCGAGTCGTCGGTGACGTCGACGCCGGTGGCGGTGGACAGGACCCCGTGGTGGGCCCGGACCGTCTCATCGGCCACGGCGCCGTCCGCCGAACCGAGCCGCAGAACGCCCAGCGCCGCGCCCGGCACCCGGTGCGCCTTCGCGAGCCGGGCCAGCCGCCGCTGCCAGTGCGCCCCGTCCAGCGGCGCCTTGCGCGGCCGCCCAGGCTCCCCGGCGTACCGCTCCACCCAGTCCACGACGCGCTGGTTGAAGTCCGCCCGGTGGGAGGGCGGCCCGTCCAGCGGGAACATGTGCGTACCGCCCGGATACAGCACCAGCTCCGTGGGCACGCGCCGGGAGCGCAGCGCGTTGAACCACTGCTCGGCCTGGCCGACGGGGCAGCGGACGTCCTCGCCGCCCTGCACGATCAGCGTCGGCGTCGTCACGTCCTCGACCCGGCTCAGCGGCGACTGACGCGCGTAGTGCTCGCGCTCCTCCCACGGCGTCCCGCCCAGCTCGGCCAGGCCCAGCAGGTGCGCGGCGTCCGACGTTCCGGCCATGCTCGTCAGGTCGGTCACCACACCGCCCCCGACCGCCGCCGCGAACCGGCCGTCGCGGCTGGTCAGATAGCAGGTCATGAATCCGCCGTAGCTGTATCCGGTGACCGCGAGCCGCCGCGGGTCGGCGATGCCCTCGGCGACGAGTTCGTCGAGGGGCTCGGTGAGGTCCGCGGCGTCGGAGATCCCCCACCCGCCGAGCACGGCGGTGAAGAACTCCTCGCCGTAGCCGTCGCTGCCGCGCGGGTTGAGCATCAGCACCGTCCAGCCGCGCTCGGCGAGCACCTGGTGGTAGAGGTGGAAGGGATCGGCCGCGCCGTACCACCCGTTGTGCGGGCCGCCGTGCACGTCCAGCAGCAGCGGCCCCGGCCCGCTCCGGTCCGGGTCCCGCAACAGCCAGCCGTGCACCGCCGTGCCGTCCGACACGGTGAACTCCCGCTCCTCCCGCACGTACAGGGCGACGTCGGACATGCCGTGCGCCGTGCGTACGCGGGTCGCGCCGGAGGCGAGGTCGACGGTGGCGACCTCGCCGTACGAGTCCGCGGTGGCCAGCAC
>NZ_JBHVHQ010000807.1:0-3940 GCF_042800135.1 Streptomyces sp. NPDC057654
GCTCGGCTCGGTACAGAAGGCCATGCCGCAGCAGGCGCCGACGTGGTTCAGCCGGACCACGGACGCGCTGTCCGGGGCCGGGTTCCCGCAGGTCTTCAACCCCTTCGAGAACGAGCCCGCCACCGGCGTCGCCAAGCCGTCCGGCGACGCCGTCACCCCGGCCGCGAGCAATGCCGCGCGGAAGAGCGTGGTCAAGGTCGAGGGCATCGCCGACGTCGACGGCGGGCAGCGCGGTCAGGAAGGCAGCGGCTTCGTCTACGCCGAAGGCCATGTCATGACCAACGCGCACGTGGTGGCCGGGGTGAGCGACCCGACCGTACGGATCGGGGGCGTCGGCCGTACGTACCACGCCAAGGTGGTGGAGTTCGACCCGAAGACGGACGTCGCCGTGCTGGACGTGCCGGGCATGCACGCGCCCGTCCTGCGCTTCGACGAGAGCGCGAGCCGGGGCAAGCCCGCGGTCGTCGCGGGCTTCCCGGAGAACGGCGGGCTCGACCTGCGCGCCGCCACCGTCGCGGGGCAGGTGCGCGCCACCGGGCAGGACATCTACGGCGACGGCGTCACCACGCGCGAGGTGTACCCCGTGCGGTCCACGGTCCGGCCCGGGAACTCGGGCGGGCCGCTGCTGACGACGGACGGGAAGGTGTACGGGGTGGTGTTCGCGCGGTCTACGGCGGATGCGGAGACGGGGTATGTGCTGACGGCGAAGCAGGTGGCTTCCGCGGCCAATGCCGCTGCGCGGGCTTCGGAGCCTGTGGATACGGGGAGCCGGGCGGCTCGCTGACGGGTTAAGGGATTTGTCCTCAAGCGCCGGACGGGCTTGATTGGGCGGGTGTGGATGCTCGGGGGCGCGTTAACGCATTGTCCTCAATCTCCCCCAGCTACCGCTGGGAGGTGCCCCCTGACGGGCTGAATGGCTACACCGCCGTTCGTTCTCGTTGCTGGGTGGCCTCTTCGAGGAGTTTGGCGGCCATGTTGTCGAGGGCTCGGTCGAGGCGGGCCCGGTCTTGGGGGTCGGTGATGTCCCAGTCCTCCAGGTTGGCGTCGAGCCAGGAGCGCCACGCCGCGCCGAGGCGGGCGAGTTCCTCCTCGCCCGCGGTCGTCAGTGAGAGGTGGTCGGCGGAGAGCCGCAGGTAGCCGCCCTGCGCTGTGCGGGCGAAGGCCGGTTCCAGGACTTCCGGCGGCATCCGGTGCGCCGCGGCGATGGAGCTGAGCGTGGCCCCGGCGCCCACCCGTTCGCGCCAGTGCACCTGACCCAGCGTCCACGCCTCCGCGGCGGTGAGCCGGGACCCGGACTCGGCGAGGATCTGGCGGCTCACCGGGCCGCCCTTGGCCTTGCGCATGACGCCGGCCACCGCCCACTCCAGCTGCCGGTCCGCCTCCGCCGACGAGGGGGCGGCGAACCCCTCGCCCATGTCGGACGCCCCGGCCCGCGCGCTGTCGCGCAGCGGCACCTCCTTCAGGAACCACGCGACGACGAAGCCGACGACCGCGACCGGCACCACCCACTGGAACACGTAGTTCACGGTGTCGGCGTAGGCGTCGACGATGGGCCTGGCCTGCGCGGCGGGCAGTTTCGCCAGCCCCTGCGGGCTCTGTACGGCGGAGGCCGGCACGCCGGGCACCCTGGCGAGGGCCGACTCGATATTGGGGCCCAGCCGGTTGCTGTACAGGGTGCCGAAGATGGCGGTGCCGAAGGAACTGCCGAGCGTGCGGAAGAACGTGACGCCGGAGGTCGCCGAGCCCAGTTCGTGGTACGCGACCGTGTTCTGCACCGCGATCGTCAGCACCTGCATGGCCAGGCCGATGCCGAGGCCCAGCACGAACATGTACAGCGACTCCAGCCACGGGCCGGTCGTCCGCCCCATCGTGGACATCAGATACAGGCCGAGCGCCATCACGGCCGTACCGACGATCGGGAAGATCCGGTACCGGCCCGTACGGCTGACGACGAGTCCGGAGAGCATGGACGTGCCGAGCAGCCCGACGACCATCGGCAGCGTCCGCACGCCCGACATCGTGGCCGACACGCCGTCCACGTACTGGAGGTACGTCGGCAGATAGGTCATCGCGCCGAGCATCGCGAAGCCCACGATGAAGCTGAGCACGGAGCAGACGGTGAAGACGGGGTTGCGGAAGAGGTGCATGGGGAGCATGGGCTCCGCCGCCCGCAGCTCCACCAGGACGAACGCGGTGAGCAGCACCGCCGAACCGGCGAACAGCCCGATGACGACGCCCGAGCCCCACGGGTACTCGTTGCCGCCCCACTCCAGCCCCAGCACCAGCCCCGACGCGCCGAGCGCGACCAGGACGATGCCCATGTAGTCGATGAGCGGGCGGACGGCGGAGCGTACGGCCGGGATCGTACGGGCCGCCATCGCGACCATCACGACGGCCACCGGGATGTTGACGTAGAAGCACCAGCGCCAGGTCGCGTGGTCGGTGAAGAGGCCGCCCAGGGTCGGCCCGACGACCGTCGTGACGCCGAAGACCGCGCCGAGCGCGCCCTGGTACTTGCCGCGCTCGCGCAGCGGGATGACGTCCGCGATCAGCGCCATCGCGGTGACCATGAGCCCGCCGCCGCCGATGCCCTGCACCGCGCGGGCGGCCACCAGCATCAGCATGCTGTTGGCCGCGCCCGCCAGGATCGAGCCGCCGACGAAGACGACCGCGCTGAGCTGGAAGACGAGCTTCCGGCCGAACAGGTCGCCGAACTTGCCGACCAGCACCGTCGAGACGGTCTCGGCCAGCAGATACGCCGTCACCACCCAGGCCATGTGCCCGCCGCCGCCCAGGTCGGCGACGATCGTCGGCAGCGCCGTCGAGACGATGGTCTGGTCGAGCGCGGCCAGCAGCATGCCGAGCACGATCGTCACGAACACGAGATTGGTGCGGCGCCGGCTCAGCTCGGGTGGGGCCGCGGGGGCCTGCGCGGTGGCCGTGGTCATGGAGATACCTCCCGCGCCCAGCATTTGGGGTGATCCCGGTGTCCGCCACCCCTGGCGGTGGGCAGAGTGAGCAAGAGGCGTGCATCAGCGTCACTCACGCTCTTGCGAGCCCTTCGCAGACCGGCCCTGTCATCGGGCGATTCCCATGCGGAACGCGGCGCGTTCCGGGCGGGCGGTGCATGGGCCGGTGCCGGTTGAAGTGCCGGCTGAAGGAACAGCGCACTCCGAGCAGCGTACGACTGAGCAGAGCCGGGCCGCGGCCCGGCGGAAGCGGAGTCCCGCCATGCATGTGCCCGACGGATTCATCGACGCACCCGTATCCCTGGCGACCGGCGCCGTCGCCGCCGCGGCCGTCGCGGCCAGCCTGCGCGGCGCCCGCCGCGAACTCGACGAACGCACCGCGCCCCTCGCCGGGCTCGTCGCGGCGTTCATCTTCGCCGTCCAGATGCTCAACTTCCCCGTCGCGGCCGGTACCAGCGGCCATCTGCTGGGCGGCGCGCTGGCCGCGATACTCGTCGGCCCGTACACGGGCGTGCTCTGCATCTCCGTGGTGCTCCTGATGCAGGGCGTGCTCTTCGCCGACGGCGGGCTCACCGCCCTCGGCGTCAACATCACCGACATGGCGCTGACCACGACGGTCGTCGCCTACGCCCTCTTCCGGCTGCTGCTGGCCCTGCTGCCGCGCCGCCGCTCCAGCGTCACCGCCGCGTCCTTCGTGGCGGCCCTGGTCTCCGTGCCCGCCGCGGCCGTCGTCTTCACCGCCCTGTACGCGCTCGGCGGCACCACCGACATCGCCATCGGCAAGGTCTTCACGGCCATGGTCGGCGTCCATGTGCTGATCGGCATCGGGGAGGCGGCGATCACAGCCCTCACGGTGGGCGCGGTCGTCGCGGTCCGGCCCGACCTGGTCCACGGGGCCAGGGGCCTCGCGGCCCGGCTGGACATCCGGCCGTCGGGAGCGGGGGCGGGAGCGGGCGTGTCGCCCGCCGCCG
>NZ_JBHVHQ010000808.1:0-3932 GCF_042800135.1 Streptomyces sp. NPDC057654
CGCTATCTGCCGACCTCGGGGGCCGCGGCCTCCCGGTGACCGGGCTCGCCATGGACTGACCGGCTACGCGACATGTGCGCAATGGCCGCCCGAAGCAGTTCGGGCGGCCTTTCCGCGTCCCGGCACGATGGCTCTGGCGGCTCGTACGGGACGAAAAAAATTAGTCGTGAGGTGGATGCAACCTCGGGAAGACCCGCACGTCATGCCCAACGAGGGACGGCACAAAAGTCCCTCGAAACCCCCGTCCCCACTCACGCTGTCGTCCCGGCAGCAGCCACCAGCGTCCACAGGAGGATCAGCGCGTGACGAACGTCAGCACCGGCACAGCAGGTACCACATCCCCCCAGCGAGCCTTCGCACGCCGTGCCGTGACCGGAGTGGCCGCCACCGCCGCACTCGCCGGGCTCCTCGTGCCCGCGGCCCAGGCGGCCCCGGCCGCGGACGCCGCGACCGCCACCCCCACGACCCCCACCGCCCCCGCCGCCTCCCCGGCCGAGGGCAAGGTGGCGGTTCACCAAGCGGCGTCCACGGCCAAGGACGAGCAGCGCGTCCGTGCGTACTGGACCCCGAAGCGCATCGCCGCCCTGTCCACCCCGCTCTCGAAGAACCCGCCCCTCGACGCGGCGGACGGCGCGCGCTGGAAGGGCGACGGCGCCGTGACCACCACGGTGGGCCGCCTCTTCTTCACCGAGCAGGGAGAGGACGTGAGTTGCACGGCGACTTTGGTGAAGAGCGCGAACCACAGCACGCTCGCGACGGCCGCCCACTGTCTGAACAGCACTGATCTGCTCGGCAACAACGACGAGTGGCAGCAGAACCTCATGTTCGTCCCCGGCTTCCGGGACGGGAAGGCGCCGCTGGGGAGCTTCGTGGTCCACCAGGCCGTGGTCAACTCCATCTGGCTGGAGAACGACCAGATCCACTCCCGTATCTACGACGCCCACGACCAGGGGTTCGCCGTGGTCGGCCGCAACGAGGACGGGAAGACCGTCGAAGAGGCGGCGGGCGCGGTTCAGGGCATCGCCTTCGACGCACCCGGAAACCGCCCGGCCTACCAGTTCGGCTACCCCCGCGCTGCGTTGGACGACGCCCGCGAGGGCCTGCCCGAGTACACCGGCAGGGAGCTGGCCTACTGCCAGGGGACCCCGCGGGAGTACCCGGGGGTCAAGGACACCCCCGAGCCCAAGGGCCAGTGGGGCGTGCCGTGCGTCATGGGCGGCGGCTCCAGCGGGGGACCGCGCTTCAGCGGCTTCAAGACCGGTACGGGCCTCGGCACCCAGGTCGGGGTCAACACGCAGGCGGGCTACATGGACTCCTCCGGTGCGGCGTGCGAAGGGGGGAGCGACTCGAAGTGCCTGCGGCACCTGGTCGGAACGCAGTTCACCACCGCGCTCACCAAGCCGCTCTACGACAAGGCCCAGCACCTGAGCTGACAGAACCGTACCCGTCCCGTCGCTCCCCCACGATGAACAGGCCACTCGATGAAGATGAACTCGACGCACAACGCGCGGACCCCCTCCCCGCGCGGCTCGCGTAAGCGCTCAACGGTCCTCGCAGCCCTGGCGTGCGCCCTCGCCCCGTCCGTGATCACCGTGCCCGCGCTCGCCGCGCCCGCGTACGCCGCCGACGCGAAACCGCCCGCGGGCGGCGCGGTGCTCGAAGCCCGCTACAACCTCGGCGACCAGGCGTTCCATCCCCCGGCCTCACTCGGCTACAAGGGCAACAGCGAACTCGCCGGCACCGTCTACTACCCGGCGGATCTCGGCAGCGGCCGGCACCCCGTCGTCCTCATGCAGCACGGCTCCTGGGAGACCTGCGCCGACGCCAACGCCGCCGCTGACAGCGCCCGAGCGCAGAAGGCCCTCGACGCGGCGCGAAAGCGCGGCGACAAGGCCGAGGAGGAGCGCCAGGAAGCGCTGATCGAGAAGGCGTCGTCGAAGCTCTGGGCCTGGCCCTGCGGCCCGCACACGAAGCAGATACCGAGCAGCAGGGGCTACGACTACCTGGGCCGCGCCCTCGCCGCCAAGGGCTTCGTGGTCGTCTCGATGGGGGCCAACGGCATCAACGCCACGGCCGGTGGGCAGGCCGACACCGTCTACCAGGCGCGTGCCGCGCTGATCGACCGGCATCTGCGGCTCTGGCAGCGCCTCGCCGGTTCGGGCGACGGCCCCCTCGCCGGGGCCCTCACCTCGGCGAAGACCGGTGATCCGGTCAAGGCGAGCTTCCGCGGCCGGCTCGACATGGGCCGCGTCGGTCTCCTCGGACACTCGATGGGCGGCGGCGGTGTCATGCAGGAGATCGCGGACGACAACCGCTCCTCCTGGCCCTCGGGCGTCGACATCAAGGCCGCGTTCGCCCTCGCCCCCACCGCCACCTGGGACAACGAGCCGGTGACCCGTACCCCCTTCGCGGTCATGTGGGGTACGTGCGACGAGGTCAACACCGGTTCCTTCTTCGAACAGAACCGGGACGCCGGGCGCGTACCCCTCTACAAGTACACGCTGACCGGCGGCAACCACGCCTTCTACAACCGTCAGTGGTCGCCGAGCAGTGGCCAGGTGGCCTCGCGGGACGACGCCGTGCCGGGCAAGCGGCCCGGCACGTGCCTGTCCCAGTTCGCGGACCGGGACCAGCCGCAGAAGGAACAGCCGCGGCTGGCGGAGAACGAGCAGCGGCTGCTGACCGTCAACCGTGTGACGGCCTTCTTCCAGCGGTTCCTGGAGAACAAGGCCGACCGCGATCCCTATCTGAGCGGCACGCGGCCGTTCCCGGGCGAGCCGAAGGGGACCGTGACGACGTCGTTCGCGGCCGGCGAGGGCAAGGACAAGGGGTAGCCGCAGGGGTGGCGGGGTACGCGCCGCAGTCGCTCGCGGACGCGCGTACGGGAGAGTAGGGCCTTCATCACGCGCCGGTCGGCACGTACCCCGCCGCCCGTCGACCGGCCCGCTACTGCCGGGTCAGGTAGTGGAACATGCCGTCGGGGCTGATGCCCTCGGAGCGGAAGCCGCACTGCTTGAGCAGGCGCTCCGCCTGCTCCATGGTGTACAGGCGGTAGTCGCAGCGCTGGTGGGCCACGATCTCCTCGCCCGGCCCGTTCGGCCGGTCCTCGGCCGCCCGTCTGACGTAGTAGTCCTTGGTGAAGGTGTTGTCGGGCGCCGGGCGGATCTTCTGGGAGTAGACCAGTCCGCCGGGCAGGGTGCGTTCGTGGTCGCGGTGCGGCCCCTGAGTGGCCAGGGCCAGGAGGCCGTCGGGCTTCAGGGCCGCGTGCACCCTGCTGAGCGCGTTGATGTTGTCGTCTTCCTCCAAAAGGTGGCTGGCGAGGACTGCTTCGTCATGGCCGTCGCCGTTGCTGTCGCCGTCTTCGCCGTCGCCGTCGTCGTGGATGTAGTACCAGACGCCGCCGACCGAGTACGCCGCGTCGAACAGCGACGGAACGGTCAGTTGACGGAGGTCCGCCTGTACGAACTCGGCGCGCCCGCCCAGCCGTCGACGGGCCTGGTCGAGCATGCTTTCCGTATGGTCGACGCCCGTGATCTCCAGATCGGTCGGCGCCAGGTCCAGCAGCTTCTCGCAGACGAGCCCGGTGCCCGCGCCGATCTCCAGAAGCCGTCGGCGGTCGCCGATGAGATCGAGAAGCGTACGGGCGTAGGCGTCGTAGTCGTAGTAGCCGGACGTCATGATCAGGTCGTAGTGGGTTGAGAGCCCCTCGTAGGAATCGCTCACGGACGGACTCTAGTGAGGCCGGGCACAGAGCCGACAGGGGCCATTTGAGCCGTGCGGCTCCTGATGGCCGTGCGGTTGGGCGTACGACCGGCGGCCGACCCGCGCCGCCCATGGGGAATCCGGGCGCCGGGTCTGCCGAGCGCCCCAGGTGGAGGTCCCGTACCCGGCGGGGACGGGACCTCCCCCGCCATCCGCGCGCCCGGCGATTG
>NZ_JBHVHQ010000809.1:0-3929 GCF_042800135.1 Streptomyces sp. NPDC057654
GAACCGGGGCCGCCCCGGCCGGTCGCGCCGGGTGCGTCAGGTGAGGTCGAATTCCCCGTCACGCGCGCCGAGTACGAACGCGCGCCACTCGCCGGGGTTGAAGATCAGCGACGGGCCCTCCGGGCTGCGGCCGTCGCGCATGGCGATGTATCCCTCCACGAAGGCGACCTGTACATCGCCCGATCCCTGACTGCTCGACTGCCACTGGGCGTTGCTCAGGTCGAGCTGCGGCTTCGTGCTGCCTGCCGGATGCTCAGTCGTGCTGTCCGCCACGTCCGTGCTCCTCCCGGTCGGTCGTCCGGGCCCCACCCTAGCGATCGGGACGGGCGCCGGACAGGCCGCGGAGGCAGGTCCCTGCGGCCGGTCCGGGTGCGGTGCGGAAGGGGCTCCGGACGGGTCGCGGGGCCGGGTCCGTACACACCGGACCCGGTTCAGGAGGTGGGCTGCTCGGCCCCGACGAGCCACATGGAGAAGAACTGCGCGCCGCCTCCATAGGCGTGGCCGAGCGCTGTGCGCGCCCCCTCCACCTGGTGCTCCCCCGCCTGGCCGCGCACCTGGAGGGCGGCCTCCGCGAAGCGGATCATGCCGGAGGCGCCGATGGGGTTGGTGGACAGGACGCCGCCGGAGGGGTTGACGGGCAGGTCGCCGTCGAGTTCCGTGACGCCTGCCTCGGTGAGCTTCCAGCCCTCGCCCTCGGCGGCGAAGCCGAGGTTCTCCAGCCACATCGGCTCGTACCAGCTGAACGGCACGTACATCTCGACGGCGTCGATCTCCCGGCGCGGGTCGGCGATGCCCGCCTGCCGGTAGACGTCGGCGGCGCAGTCCTTGCCGGCCTGCGGCGACACGAAGTCCTTGCCCGCGAAGAGGGTGGGCTCGCTGCGCATCGCCCCGCCGTGCACCCAGGCGGGCGGGTGCGGCGAGCGCTCCGCGCCGCCCCGGTCGGTGAGGACCATGGCGCAGGCTCCGTCGGAGGACGGACAGGTCTCGGAGTAGCGGACGGGGTCCCAGAGCATCGGCGAGGACTGCACCTTCTCCAGGGTGATGTCCTGCTCGTGGAGGTGCGCGTAGGGGTTCTTCAGGGCGTTGCGGCGGTCCTTGTACGCGACGAGGGAGCCGACGGTGTCGGGGGCTCCGGTGCGCCGCATGTACGCGCGGATGTGCGGCGCGAAGAAGCCGCCGGCCCCGGCCAGCAGCGGCTGCTGGAAGGGGACGGGCAGCGAGAGGCCCCACATGGCGTTGGACTCGGACTGCTTCTCGAAGGCGAGGGTCAGCACGGTGCGGTGGACGCGGGCGGCGACGAGGTTGGCGGCGACGAGGGCCGTGGAGCCGCCGACGGAGCCCGCGGTGTGCACGCGCAGCATGGGTTTGCCGACGGCGCCGAGGGCGTCGGCGAGGTAGAGCTCCGGCATCATGACGCCCTCGAAGAAGTCGGGGGCCTTGCCGATGACGACGGCGTCGATGTCGGGCCAGCCGAGCCCGGCGTCCAGCAGCGCCCGGGCGGCCGCTTCCCGGACGAGCCCGGCGATGGACACGTCGTGGCGGGCGGCGACGTGTTTGGTCTGGCCGATCCCGACGACCGCGACGGGCTCCTTGCTCATCGGGGGTCTCCTTCCAGTACGGCGACCAGGTTCTGCTGGAGGCAGGGGCCCGAGGTGGCGTGGGCGAGCGCCCGGCGGGAGGCGCCGCGGTGGATGCGGGCGGCGGCCTCGCCGAGGCGGATGAGGCCCGCCGCCATCATCGGGTTGGCGGCGAGGGCGCCGCCGGAGGGGTTGACCGCCACGTCGTCGGCGAGCCGCAGCGCCTTGCGCAGGACGACTTCCTGGCTGGTGAAGGGGGCGTGCAGTTCGGCGGTGTCGACGGGCGCGTCGAAGGCTCCGGCGCGTTCGGCGGCGAGGCGGGTGGAGGGCGAGTCGGTGAGGTCGCGCACGCCGAGGGAGTGCGCTTCGACGCGGTGGTCGATGCCCCTGATCCACGCGGGGCGGGGGCAGAGGCGGCGCGCCGTGTCCCCGGCGGCGAGGACGACGGCTGCGGCGCCGTCGCCGATGGGCGGCGCGTCGTGCCCGCGCAGCGGCTGTACGAGGTAGTCGGCGTCGAGCAGCCGCTCGGGCGGGCCCGAACCGCGCAGCTGGGCGTGGGGGTTGTCCTCGGCGGCCGTGCGGCTGCGGGCGGCGACGGCGGCGAGGGCCCGTTCGTCGGTGTCGCCCGCGTCGATGAGCGCCTGGGCCTGGAGCGCGGCCAGGGAGACGGAGTCGGGCCACAGGGGCGCGAGGTAGTAGGGGTCGAGCTGGCGGGTGAGGACGTCGCGGAGCTCGCCGGGCGAGGATTTTCCGTACGAGTAGACGAGCGCGGTCTCCGCCTCGCCGGTGCGGAGCTTGACCCACGCCTCGTACAGCGCCCAGGCCCCGTCCATCTCGACGTGGGACTCGGAGATGGGCGGCCAGGCGCCCACGCCGTCGAGCGCCATGGTGAAGGAGAAGGCGCGGCCGGCCAGGTAGTCGCTCGATCCCGAGCAGGTGAAGTCCGTCTCCCCGGCGGTGAGTCCGACCTGGCCGAGGGTTTCCGTGAGGACGGGGAGCAGCATTTCGACTTCGGAGAGGTCCGCGGTGTTCCGGCGGTGCGCGCTCTGCCCGAAGGCGACGATCGCCACTTCCGGTGCGTCGGGCGTCACGGGCATCACAGCAGCTCCTTGTACGCGTCGTAGTCGGCGTCCGGTTCGCCGGTGGGCCGGTAGTGGTCGGGGTAGCGGCTGCCGGAGGACGGGTCGGGCCATACGGGCTCGACGCGCATCCCCATCCGCACCTCGTCGTACGGGACGCCGCCGATGCGCCCGTGCAGGGCGAGGTCCGCGCCGTCGAGGGCGATGTGCGCGTAGACGTACGGCACCTCGATGTCGAGGTTGCGGGCCTTGATGTTGACGACGCAGTAGGTGGTGACGGTGCCGCGCGGCCCGACCTCCACCTGCTCGGCGGTGGCGACGCCGCAGGTGGGGCAGGCGCCGCGGGGCGGCACGTACACCTTGCGGCAGGAGGGGCAGCGCTCGCCGACGGTCTTGTGCTCGGCGAGGGCCGCGAGGTAGCGGGTCTGGGCGCGGCCGGGCGAGTAGCGGTAGTCGAGGCGGGCGGCGACCACGATTCCGGTGACGGGGGCGGCGAACTCCCTGTCGTGCGGCCGCGCTTCGCCGCCGGGCGCGCTGTCGTGCGGCTCGCTCTCGTCCGGCTCGAAGCAGGCGATGTCGGTGATGGCCCCGGCGCGCTCTGCGGCCCAGCGGATACGGACGCGCATGCCGGTGCGCACTGCCTCGGGCCCCGGCGCGTCGAGGGCGTGGAGCAGGGCGGTGTCGGCGCCGTCGAGCCGGACGAGGACCCAGGCGAAGGGGGTGGGCAGGGGCTGCCCGGGCCGCGGCGCCGGGTTCCACGCCCAGGTGGTGACGGTCCCCGTAGGCGCGACCTCGACGAGCTCGCGCAGCTCTTCGGCGGTGACCGGGTCGTACTCGACGGGCGGCACGAGCACGCGTCCGTCGCCCGTCCTGACTCCGAGCGGGACGCGCTCGCGCAGTCCGGTGAGGAAGGCGCTCTGCACGGGCCCGAGGGAGCGGGTGAAGGGGAATTCGACGGTAAGGGGAGCGCTCAGCGCCTCGGGCGCCGGGGCGGGTGACATGCGGTGGTCTCCTTCGCGTAGAGCCTGTGTCATTTCCCTGGCGGGGCGGCGGTCGCGTGCTCACGCCCGTACCCGCGCGAGTGGACACACCGGACGGGCGCGGGCGTATGTCCGTGCCTCCTGTGAGCGGGCGTATGTCCGTGCCTCCCGTGAGCGGACGCACCGGACGGCCGGGAGCGTACGTCCGTACCCGCGCGGGCGGCAGCGTCCGCCGACCGAGCACGCGTATGCAGTCGACGGCGGCCGAGGAACGGGCGTGCTTCGCGTACGGG
>NZ_JBHVHQ010000810.1:0-3928 GCF_042800135.1 Streptomyces sp. NPDC057654
GTTGCAGACCACGTCGAGTCCGCCCAGGGCCGTCTCGGCCTTGGCGAACGCCTCCGTCACCCCGTCCTCCTCCGCCACATCCGCGTGCAGCGGCAGCACGGCTTCGGTCTCGGTCTCCGTCTCGGCTTCGGCTTCGGCTTCGGAGATGCCGTCCGCGAACCGTGCGACGGCGTCTCCGTCGCGGTCGAGAACGGCCACCCGCGCCCCGTCCCGTACGAAGCGCCGCGCGATGGCGGCGCCGATTCCTGACGCTCCGCCGGTCACCAGCACACGCGGCGGTTGACGCCCAGTTCGCTCAGCCAAACCGGTCTCCTGAGTCGATGTCTCACGGGTCGATGAGGTTGCGCGACGATCGGCGGTGCGGTGCGGGAGCCCGTTGCCGGGCTAGGACGCGCTGGGGTCGTTTCCGCGGGAGAAGTCGCCGAACCGGAGGGCGTCGTAGAGCCGTTTTCCGGTGGACGGAGGGCTGAAGAAGAAGCGCGTCGGCTCCGTCCGGCGCAGCAGCCCGTGCCCGATGAAGTCGCGGGTGGTGGCCTTCCAGTACCGCGGGCCGAGAATGCCGAGCAGGGCCAGGTACTGAGGCGCTCCCAGCGGCCGCCCGAACCAGTGGTTGACCGATACGGACGCGGTGTGCGCCCGGATGTCGTGCCACCAGCCGCGCGGGATGTAGAGCAGGTCGCCGGGGGCCATCCGTACGACGTGCAGCACCGCCTGCCTCAGTCGCGGGAAGCTCCTCAAATCCGGGTCGCCCAGGTCTACTTGACTGTTCACCAGGTTGTCCGGAAAGGGGTACGCGGCCCTGCTGTCCCGCCAGTCCAGCAGCGTCACGCTCTTCTCACCCCAGATCTGGCAGAAGAAATTGTCCTTGAGGTCCGAGTGCAGCATCGAACGCGTCCCCGCGGAGCCGATCCACACCCGGGTGTCGGTGGGGTGCCCGTCGGACGGCAGGAGGGAGGCGAAGTCGCAGTCGGCCGGGTCGAAGATCTCGTGGGCCCGTTGATAGGCGAGGTAGCAGGGTGCGGAGGGCCCGGCCGCCCGCATCCGCTCGACGAACTCCCCGAACCTCAGCTCCTTCTCGTAGCACCGCTGATCCTGCGGGAAGAGGACGCCGCCGCCCGGGAGATCCATCAGGGCGGTCACCCGCCGCTCGCCGTGGCGCTCCGCCAAGGCGGCCGGAGTCCAGGCGGTACGGGCGGGCCAGGAGTCGAGAAGACCTGAGCAGAGCAGCGGCCCGTGGCGTCGGGCGACGACGTCGCGCAGCATCCCGAGGCCGGGCGCGGTTACCCGCGGCACCCGGCGAACCGCCAGCCCCTTGTCGAGAAGCCGCGACGCCACCCCCGCCGACAGATCCGGTGAGAGATCCGGTGGTTTCTCCGGCACCCCGAGTCGTTCCCCCAACCGCCTCACCCCGGACTGTCGAAGTACGTTCATGACGAATCACTGTCCGGGCCTTGCCTACCCCCTGCATAGCCTCCATAGGCGGGTGCTCCGCGCGAGCGCCGACTTCCGGCCAGCGCGGTGCGGCCTTCCCCTCACGATCTCCGCATCGCGATCTCCGGATCACGATCTCCGCGCCGTCCCGCCCGCCCGCCCGCCCGCCCGCCCGCCCGCCAAAGAGACGATCTTCGGCGGCGGATCGCGAGGACTCCCTCTTGAATGCGCGCCACCTGTCGTTACGCTGAGAAATCATGCGCTATATCTCGCTCGGCACATCGGGTTTGCAGGTCTCCGCGGTCGGTTTGGGCTGTAATGAGCTGGGCCGTTCCGTCGGCCTGGAGCAGGCGCGGGGGGTGGTGGACGCCGCGCTGGACGCCGGGATCACGCTGTTCGACACCGCGGACGTCTACGGCGACTCCGAGTCCGTTCTCGGCGAATGCTTTCGGGGCCGGCGCGAGCAGATTGTGCTGGCCACGAAGTTCGGGCATCAGAGATTGACGATGGGTTACGGTCCCGCGGCCGGCGCCCGGGGCGGGCGCGCCTACATCCGCCGCGCCGTAGAGGGGTCCCTCAGGCGTCTCCGTACAGACCATATCGACCTCTACCAAATCCATACGCCCGATCCGTATACCCCTATTGAGGAGACCCTGGCCGCGTTGACCGAATTGGTCCGCGAGGGCAAGGTCCGCTATATCGGAAACTCAAATTTCGCGGGGTGGCAGATCGCGGAAGCCGCGTGCGTTGCCCGTTCCGGAGGGTTCGAGCCTTTTGTGTCCGCGCAGAACCACTGGTCGCTGCTGGAGCGCGATATCGAGGAAGAAGTCGTGCCGGCGGCACGCCGTTTCGGCCTGGGCGTGCTGCCGTACTTCCCGCTGGCGAACGGTCTGCTGACGGGCAAGGTACGGCGCGGCAAGCCGATCCCGGAGGGCACGCGTATCGCGGTCAGCGCGCATCGGGTGACGGAGGCGCGGCTGGACGTCGTCGAGGCGCTGACCGCCTGGGGGGTGGACCACGGCTGCAGCCTCCTGGAGATCGCCGTCGGCGGTCTCGCCGCGCTCCCGGGGTGCGGATCGGTGATCGCGGGGGCTACGAAGCCGGAGCAGGTGAAGGCGAACGCGGCGGCGGGCGAGTGGGCGCCGACCGCTGATGAGCTGCGGGAGGTCCTGGCCCTGTTGTAGGAGGGGTCCGCGGAGGAGGAAGGCGACGGGGAAACCGATCGTCCGGAAGTCGCCGCTTGGCGGTAGGGGGCGGGGGCATGCACTCCCGGAGACGACGATCGTCGGGCTGTGGTCGGCGTCGGCGATGCCGTGGGGAGTCGAGAGCCTGGGAGTTCCGCCGGTGCGTTCACACGGGCAGGGCCTGGCGAGAGCCAGGGGGACGGGCGCCGTCCAGGAGCTGGAGGACGTGAGCCCGCCCGCCGCGGGGCGGCGCGTGCATCTCGTGCTGCGGACGGTCGGCGAGCGCACGACGGATCTGGCTCTCGACCTGGCCGTACAGCACATCCGTCCGCACCGGGTGCACATCGTCGACGACGTGCGGCCGTTCTGGCGCGCCGTCGACCTGATGCTGGACATCGACTACGGGGACGCCTCCTGCGTGGTGTTCCTCGACGCCGACTGCCTCATCCTGGAGGATCTCCGTCCGTTTCTCGACGCCAACGAGCTCGCCTTCGTGGAGTGTTACGTGCACGACCCTTTCCGGGGCCGGGTGCCGTGCGGGGTGCACATCGTCCGGGCCGATGTGGTGCGGCGGATGCGGCGGGCCGAGGTCCGCAGGGACGACGTCGCGTGGTTGCTGCGGCCGGAGAGCACCCGTCTGGAGCTGGCGCTGAAAGGCGTCCAGGACTCCGTGCAGTACCGGGGCGCGCATATCCTCCACGACCACTTCCAGCACTACGACCACGTCTTCGCCAAGATCGCCCTCCGGGAGCTCCGGAGCCGTACGGAGGCCAGCCGGCCCGTCTTCGCCGCCGCCGTCGCGGGATGGGGCCAGGGGCCGGACCATGACGTCGCCCGCGCCGCCGTCGGCCACGCCCGGTCGCAGGTCGCCGAGAGCGCCACCGGCCGCGACGTGCGGCGCTACATCGAGCGCCTGCCGGAGACATCCCTCCGCGAGGTCGAAGCGATGGGGCTGCCGGACCGGCCGGCCCTCACCCGCCGCGACGTCGTACGGGCCGGGAGACGCGTTCGCTCCGCGGCCGGGCGCAGAGCGGACCGGGCCAAGGTCTTCGGCCTGGGGCTGACGCGCACCGGTACCCGCAGTCTGCGGTCGGCCCTGCATCTGCTCGGGTACGACGTCGCGCACTACCCCATCGACCGCGCCTCGCTCGACGCGCTGGCCCGGGGGGACGGGCGGTTTCCGCTGCTAAAGCACTACGACGGCCTGGCCGACGTGGCGGCCGTCCCGTGCTTCCGCGAACTCGACGCGCTGCACCGCGGCGCGAAGTTCGTCCTGACCGTCCGGGACAAGGCGAGCTGGCTCGCGTCCCTGG
>NZ_JBHVHQ010000811.1:0-3916 GCF_042800135.1 Streptomyces sp. NPDC057654
ACGCTGTACGCGGCCGCCGCCACCGGCATCGACGGCCGCGAGCGGCTGCTCGCACCGGACACCGTGACCGACGCGGTCCGCGAGGTCTCGGCCGGGAACTCCTGGCTCGGCTTCGACGCGGGCGCCCGCTGGGGCTCCGGCTTCCTCCTCGACTCGGCGGCCTTCCGCCCGCTGCTGGGCGCGCGCAGCTTCGGCAACGACGGCGCGGGCGGCCAGTTCGCCTTCGGTGACGACGAGTTCGGGGTGGGCTTCGGGTACGTCGCGAACCGCATGATCGGCCACGGCGACGCCCGCGCCAACCGGCTGATCGAGGCGGTACGGGGCTGCCTGGGCGGTTGACGCGGCTCTGTCGGCGGGCCGTGTCACCACCCGGCGAGTCGCGTCGCCCCGGCGGATCGCTCAGCCCGGCAGCGCGGCCAGTTCCAGGCGCACGCCCAGGGTGCGCAGCGCCTCCTGGTGCTCCGCGGGGAGCTGCTCATCGCTGATCACGGCGTCGAAGTCGGTGAGCGGGGCTAGTTGGTAGAGGGCCTGGCGGCCGAACTTGGAGTGGTCCACCAGGAGCACGCGGCGCCGCGCCGCCTCCAGCAGGGCGCGCTTGACCAGCACTTCTTCCTGCGACTGGTGGTAGCAGTGGCCGTTGTCGACGGCGGAGGCGGAGATGTAGGCGACGTCGGCGCGCAGGGAGCGGGCCATGTCGGCGGTGAACATGCCGACGAAGGCGTTGAACGAGGCGTGGTAGACGCCACCCAGGGCGATCACCTGGATCTCGGGCTCGTCGGAGAGCTCGTTGATGACCTGGAGCGAGTTGGTGATCACGGTGAAGGCGCCGCGCGCGGAGAGCCCGGTGGCGAAGGAGAGGACCGTGCTGGAGTCGTCGACGATGACGGCCTGGCCGGGCTCGGCGCCTTCCAGGGCCGTGGCGCAGATGGCCTGCTTCTCCTCCAGCCGGGTGCTGCCGCGCCAGCGCGCGTTGCTCTCGAAGAGCGCGCTGGGCGCGGCCGTCGCCCCGCCCCGTACCTTCCGCAGCCAGCCCTGGTGCTCCAGGGAGTCGAGGTCCCGGTGCACGGTCATCTGGCTGACGCCGAGATCGCGCACCAGGTCCTCGATGGAGACCTGGCCCCGGTGGAGCACCCGGTCCGCGATCATCTTGCGGCGCTCCTTGGGGCTCAGCTTTATGATCCGCTCGGCCTCCGCGCTCCGGTCGGACGTTCGGTAGCTGTCGCTGTCGCTCAACAGCTGTTCCTTCCCTGGCAGGACAGGCGTACGGGTATCCCGAAGAGTTTACGGCGGCGCGGCGGCCACGAGGCCGTGACGCCGTGCCTCGGGTCGTGACGCCGTGCCCGGGAGCGGCGCCGGGTGTCCCGCGTCAGGCCGCGGCGCCCGCCGCCAGGCCGGGGATGATCTGGATCTTGCGGCCGGTGCCCTTGCCGAAGGTCTCCAGCGCCTCCGCGTAGCCGTCCAGCGGGAACCCGTGGGTGATCATGGTGTCGGAGTCGATCAGTCCCTGGGCGAGCAGATCGAGGGCGCGGCCGTAGCTGTGCAGGATCGCCATGCTGCCGACGACGCGGATCTCGTCGTTGTAGATGCGGAACGGCGAGAACCGCGCCAGGTCCTGGTCGGGCGCGCAGCCGAACTGCTGGAACGTGCCGCCACGGCGCACCCGGCCGAAGCCGTCCTCGATGGCAGGCACCGCGCCGGTGCAGTCCACGACGACCTCCCAGCCGCCGCTGCCGGCCCGCGGCAGGGCGTCGGCGCTGGTGGCGACGGAGTCCGCGCCGAGCTTGCGGGCGACGGCCAGCCGCTCCTCGTTGAGGTCGACCACCTCCACGGTGGCGGCTCCGGCGCGCTTCGCGCTCTGGAGGTAGAGCAGCCCCATGGTGCCCGCGCCGTAGATCAGGAAGTTGTCGCCGAAGTCGGGGTCCACCACGTCGAGGCCGTGCACGATGGTGGACAGCGGCTCGATCAGCGTGGCGTGGCGCGGCTCCAGCCCGGCGGGCAGGTGGTGGATGTTGCGGGCCGGGACCTTGACGTACTCGGCGCACGCGCCGTCCTGGGTGATGCCGATGGTGCGCCAGTCGGCGCAGAGGTTGCCCCGGCCCTTGGCGCACCAGTAGCACGCCCCGCAGTAGATGGCCGGGTCCGCCGCGACCAGGTCGCCGACGGCCATGCCGGTGACCTCCGAGCCGGTCTCGACGATCTCGCCCGAGAACTCGTGGCCCGGCACCACGGGGTAGCGCGTCGGCCCGAACTCCCCCGCCAGCATGTGCACATCGGTGCCGCACAGACCCACCGCGGCGACCTTGACGATGACATCGGTGGGGCCGGGGGTGGGGTCGGGGATGGTGGTGATGTTGAGCTTGTTGGGTTCCTCGATGACTACGGCTCGCATGACGGCTCCTGACGTGAGTTGAGGTGGGCTCAGGCGACGTTGTGGTAGCGGGACTCGACCTGCTTGATCTTCTCCACCTTGGGCGCGGAGCCGCCGCCCGCGAACTCCGAGCCCAGCCAGTGCTCCAGGCACAGTTTGGCGCTCTCGACGCCGAGCGTGCGCACGCCGAAGCACGCGATCTGGGCGTCGTTGGACTTGCGGGCGCGCTCGGCGCTGTACGTGTCGGGGATCTGCGCGGCGCGCACGCCCGGCACCTTGTTGGCGGTGATCGCCATGCCGATGCCCGTTCCGCAGACCAGCACGGCACGGTCGTACGTACCCCCGGCCACGCGCTCGGCCACCCGCTGGGCCACGTCGGGGTAGTCCTCGTCGGGGGCGGCGGACAGGTCCTCGACCTGGTATCCGTGCTCGACGAGGTAGTTCTTCAGCTCGTCCTTCATCGGGACGCCGGCGTCGTCGGCTCCGATGGCGATCGTCTTCTCGGGCATCTCGGGCATCGTCCGTCCTTGATGGTTCGGGGGCGGGGTGGGTGAGTGGAACGGGATCAGGGGGCTCCGGCCGGCGGGCGGGACGCCACTTCGGCCAGCACCTTGCGGAGGTTGGCGGTGTCGTGGGCGAGCCGGCCCAGGAACAGACCGTCGAGCGGCGCCCGTACGCCGTCCGCGTCCGGCGCGGTCAGTTCCGTGAAGGTGCCGGGCCCCGCGGTGCCGCCGTAGATGACCCGGCCGCGGACGCCCCGTTCGGCGAGGCGGTCCCGGATGGCGGCGGTGACGGCCCGTACGTGGGCGGCGGGGGCGGGGCGGTCCGCGCCGATGGCCCACACCGGTTCGTAGGCGATGACCACCTCGCCGCCGGCCGTTCCGGAGAGCGCCGCGTCGACCTGGCCCAGCGTCTCGGCGATGGCCTCGTCCAGCGCGCCCGCGGTGGCGTCGCCCGCGCAGATCACCGGCGTCAGGCCGCGGCGGACGGCGGCGGTGGTCTTGGCCGCCACGATCCCGTCGTCCTCGCCGAAGTGGCGGCGGCGCTCGGCGTGACCGACCTCGACATAGGAGGCGCCGAGCTCCGCGAGCTGCCCGCCGGAGACCTCACCGGTCCAGGGGCCGCTGTCGGCCCAGTGCAGATCCTGCGCGCCGTAGGCGACACCGGTGCCCGCCAGCAGCTCGCGGGCGTCGGCGAGCGAGGTGAAGGAGGGCAGCACGAACAACTCGACGCCCGGCCCGCCGGTCGCCTCACGGGCCAGCTCGGCCACTTCGGCGAGCCAGCGCCGGGTCTCGGCGACCCCCATATAGAGCTTGAGGGACACGCCGACGACAGGGCGGGCGTTCGCGTCGGGGCGGTGGCCGTCCGCACCTGGGTCCGCACCCGGGTCCGCACTCGCGTCCGTACCGCCGCCCCTCGCGGTCATCCCGGCGGTCGTCCCGGCGCTCATGCCGGATCCAGCGAGGGCGTCAGCGACCGGCCGACGGCCGTGAGCAGGAGGGCGAGCGAGGTGGCACCGGCGTCGGCGTGACCGTATCCGAGGGCGCC
>NZ_JBHVHQ010000812.1:0-3912 GCF_042800135.1 Streptomyces sp. NPDC057654
GCCGCGGGAAGTGGAGTTCGTGGCAGAACTGCCGCGCAACGCGAGCGGCAAGATCCTCAAGACGCTCCTCCGCACGGGCGCGCGGCGGTAGCCCCGACGGCCACGACGACTGAGCCGACGGCCATCTCCGACGACTGAGCCGACGGCCATCCCGACGGCCGTCTCCAGCAGCCATCCCGACGGCTATCCCCGGCAGCCATCCCCGACGGGCCCCGACAGCTGCCCGCGAACAATGTGGCGGGCAGCCGTCCGAGGCCGGCCCGGCCCGGCCCGGGGTTTCCCGGTGCCGGTGAGGCGTGACCCGCTATGCGTCGGTGCCGGTGGCGTGCTCGTCCGCCGGTATCGCGAGCGCGGCGTGCGTGTCCGTGGGCGCCGGCCGGGTCGCGTGTTCGTCCATGGCCGTGGCCAGGCTGAGCGCGGCCGTGGCGGCGAAGAGAACGGATGCGACGGATGCGAGGGCCTTCTTCGTGCGGGTCATTCCAACTCCTCCAACTGGCGGGAGTGCCATTCGCCGAATGAATCTATTAACAACAAGCGGTCGACTTAGGCCAAGTGGCCAGATTCCAGTGGAACTTTGGCGCGATCGAACCTGTGTGCCCCCCCCGGTATGCGTAAAGACCAGCCCCGACGACTCCCCCTCCGTGCCGTCGAGGCCGGTCTCTACGTCATTCCCCCGAATCCACCATGGCTTCGGATACCTCAGTTACCTCAGTTACTTCGGATACTTCGGTTACTTCGGGTCCGCGGACCCCGCGTGCTCGTCCTGCGGCGTGATGATCGGACGAGGCGCCCCCGCGTGCTCGTCCCGGTTCGCCAGGATCGGGCGCGTGCTGCCCGCGTGTTCGTCCTGCGGCGTGATGATCGGACGGGGCGCCCCCGCGTGCTCGTCCTTCACCGCGATGATCGGGCGTGTGCTGCCCGCGTGCTCGTCCTGCGGAGTGACCGGTCCGGTGGGTGGCTTCTGGTCGCTCATGTGAATCAACTCCCTTGAACTATGGGCGGTGGGGTTGAAAGAACCCGCCCGGCGATCTCCCCCGTGGGCCGCCGGGCGGGTGCCTCAGAGCACTCACCCAAGGGCGAGGCCCTGATCTCGACCCGCCTGCCCCCCGACGCGACGGATCGACATAAGAGAGAGTGCCGGTCGGCGATAAACGAATGATGAACGATGCGCTTGATGAACTACGCGCCGGCGGAACGAGGGCCCCGGCGGCGGCAGGGCGCCGAAGAGCCGAAGCCGGAGACGGCACGCCGGACGGCACACGCGGGGACACCCCCGTACCGCCCCCATACCGCCCCCGGGCCGAGCGCCGGACGACGCGTCACACGACCCCGCACCGGACGGCGGCGCACCGAGCCCGTCAGCCCGTCAGACCGTCACCACCGGCGACAGCAGCTCCCGTACCTCGTCCGCCTCGACCGTCCCCAACTGCTCGTGGATCGAGAGCGCCTCCTGCCAGCAGGCGCGGGCCCGGTCGGTCTGGCCGATCCCCGCCAGCGCCCTGCCCAGCACCGTCAGCACGATGGCCCGGCGCCAGTCGCCGCCGATGCCCCGAAGCCCGAGTGCCTGCTCCGCGTGGCCCGCGGCCTGCGCCGGGCGCCGAGCGGCGAGGTGCGCCTCCGCCAGCCGGTAGTGCGCCATGCCCTCCCACAGCGGCTGCCGGCTCTCGTGGAAGATGGCGAGGGCCGCCGTCAGCTGGCTGAACGCGTCGGCGAAGTGGCCGGCGCGGGTCAGCGCGAGCCCCAGCGCGTACTTGGCGTTGGCGAGCCGGAGGGTGAGGCCGAGGCTGTTGTAGATGTCGATGCCGTGCTGCGCCAGCTCGATCGCGCTGCCGGTGCGGTTCATCGCCAGCCGTACGCGCGAGAGGTTGCACAGCGCGCTCGCCTCGCCCGGCCGGTTGCCGTCGGTGCGGAACGCCTCGATGGCCTGCTGGAGGTATGCCTCCGCGTCGTCGTACCGCTTCTGGTAGAGCGCGATGATGCCGCGCTGGTTGGGCACCCGGCAGGTGGGCACCGGGTCGTCGACGGAGAGCCCGAGCAGCATCGCGCGCTGTGCCTCCTCGTCGGACTCGGCGAACTTGCCGACGAGGCTGCGGACGTGGGCCAGGAACGTACGCGCCCGGCCCTCGGCGCGCGCGTCCTGCGCCGCGTGCGCGGCCTCGCTGATCGCCGCGGCGGCCATCTCGTACTGGCGGGAGTTGGCGCCGGACTCGGCGAGGTCGACGGCGGCCATCAGCAGGTCCGCGCCGCGCCACAGCATGCCGCCCGCGGCGGCCTGCTGCGCGCACGCCAGCAGGCAGTTGGCCTCGGCGAACAGCCAGTCCAGTGCGGCGTCGTGGTGCGGGAAGGTCAGGCCCCGGCGCTCGGCGGGGGCCAGGTGGTCGACCAGGCGGTCGCCGGGGCGCTCGATCGCGTACACCCCGGCCGCGGTGGAGAGGTAGAAGTCCAGCAGCCGCGACATCGCCGCGACCCGCTCCGAGGGCGGCTGCTCGTCCCGCTCCGCGCATGCACGCGCGTAGAGTCGCACCAGGTCGTGGAAGCGGTAGCGGCCCGGCGCGGCGGACTCCAGGAGCGAGGTGTCGACGAGGGACTCCAGGAGCTCCTCGGTGGCCTCGGTGTCCAGGTCGAGCACGGCGGCGGCAGCCGCCAGCGAGATGTCCGGCCCGTCCGCCAGCCCCAGGAGGCGGAAGGCGCGTGCCTGGGAGCGCTCCAACTGGCCGTAGCCCAGCTCGAACGTGGCCTTGACGGCGAGGTCGCCGGCGCGCAGCTCGTCCAGCCGGCGGCGCTCGTCGGCGAGCTTGCGGGCGAGTACGGAGACGGTCCAGGTGCGGCGTGCGGCGAGCCGGGAGGCCGCGATGCGGATGGCGAGCGGGAGGAAGCCGCACGCGGCGACGACGTCCATGGCCGCGTCGCGCTCCGCGCCGACCCGTTCCTCGCCCACGATCCGGGTGAAGAGGACGAGCGCTTCCTCCGGGCTCATCACGTCGAGGTCCACGAGGTGGGCGCCGGCCAGGTCCACCATCCGGGAGCGGCTGGTGACGAGGGCCGCGCACCCTTCCGTGCCCGGCAGCAGCGGGCGGACCTGCGCCGCGTCACGCGCGTTGTCGAGCAGGGCGAGGACGCGGCGGCCGTCCAGCGTCGAGCGGTAGAGGGCGGCGCGCTCTTCGATGCCCTTGGGGATGGCGGTGTCAGGGGTGCCCAGGGCCCGTAGGAAGGAGCCGAGGACCGCTTCCGGGTCGGAGGCCGAGGGCCCGGCGCCCTGGAGGTCGACGTAGAGCTGGCCGTCGGGGAAGTGGTGGCGGGCGGCGTGCGCGACGTGCACGGCGAGCGTCGTCTTGCCGACGCCGCCGATGCCCGCGACGGCGGAGACGGCCATGATCCGGCCCTCGGCCGTGGCGAGCTGGTCGCTCAGCTCGCCCACGAAGGCGGCCCGGCCGGTGAAGTCGGGCACCGTGGCGGGCAGTTGCGCGGGGCGGACGAAGGAGGGGCCGGCGGTCGGGGGCCGGTCCTCGTCGCGGACGATGGGCGGCGCGGCGAGTTCGGCGTCGCCCTGGAGGATGCGCTGCTGGAGTTCGGCGAGGTCGGCGCAGGGGTCGACGCCGAGTTCGTCGGCGAGCAGCCGGCGGGTGTCCGCGTATACGGCGAGCGCCTCGGCCTGCCGGCCGCTGCGGTACAGGGCGAGCATCAGCAGTTCGCGCAGCCGCTCGCGCAGCGGGTGGGCGGCGGTCAGGGCGGTGAGCTCGGAGACGGTGTCGGCGTGCCGGCCGGCTTCGAGGTCGAGGTCGAGGCGGGTCTCGACGAGGGAGAGCCGCCACTCCTCCAGCCGGACGCGCTGGGTCTCCGCGTACGGCCCGGGGACGCCGGCGAGGGGCTCGCCGCCCCAGACGTCGAGGGCGTCGTTGACGAGCGTACGGG
>NZ_JBHVHQ010000813.1:0-3908 GCF_042800135.1 Streptomyces sp. NPDC057654
GTCGGACTGTCCTCGGCGGCGGTCGGCGCGCTCGTCGCGGCGTCCGGCGCCGGAGGCGTCGCGGGGGCCTTCGCCGCGCGCCGGGTCGCCGCGCGGGTCGGTACGGCCCGTGCGACGCTCCTCTTCGAGCTGGGGCTCGCCCTCTTCGCCCTGCTCATCCCGCTGACCACGAGCGGGGCCGGGGTCCTGTTCTTCGTGGCGGGCGGGTTCTGCCTGTCGGCGGGCGTCGTGGCGGGGAACGTCATCAAGGCGAGCTTCCAGCAGCGCTACTGCCCGCCCGAGCTGCTGGGGAGGCTCACCGCGACGACGGCGTTCCTCAACTACGGGACGATCCCCCTCGGGGCGCTGCTGGGCGGTGCGCTCGGCACCGCGCTCGGGCTGCGCGCCGCGATGTGGATCACCACGGCGGGCATCCCGCTGGCGGCGCTGATCCTGGTCTTCTCACCGATCGGGCGGTCCAGGGACCTGCCGACGACCCCTCGCCGACCGGAACCAGAATCGAACGGACCGCACGATCCGATACACGAACCGGCCTCGTCCCCGCACTGAACCGACGCGCCCCGCACCTTCACGGCGGATCCGGCGCCGCCCGACCACCCCTCATGACCGGGACGTTCGCCCAACGCCCGGCGACCGCCGCGGAGCCGGAGACCTTCGCCGCGGCGCCGGGGCGGACACCGCCGCGCAGTCGGAATCACACAGGCTATGTTCGAATCCGGACGATCATTGTGGAAAGCTGAGCCCGTGCATTCCACGTCCATCCGGTCCACCGGAATCCTGGCTCTGTCCCTCGCGCTCATCACCGGCTGTTCCGCCGGGGCGTCCAAGTCCGCGCCCGAAACGCCGTCGAAGTCCGCCGAGCAGAGCACGTCCGTGAAGTCCGGCGACGACATCAGCCTGCCCGAGGCCAATGTCTCTTTCGACTACCAGATCGGCGGGCCGTACACGCCCCCGGACGGTGTTGAGGCGGTATCGCGCGACCGGACGGCCAAACCGGCCAAGGGCCTCTACAACGTCTGCTACGTCAACGCCTATCAGACCCAGCCGGGCAAGGCGATCGACTGGTGGAAGGAGAACCACGACGGCCTTCTCCTGCGCGACTCCCATAAGAAACTGGTCGTCGACGGGCCCTGGAAGGAACCGCTCCTCGATATCTCCACCCCCGAGAAGCGCAAGGACCTTCTCGACATCATCGGTCCCTGGATCGACGGCTGCGCCGACTCCGGCTTCGACGCCGTGGAGCCCGACAACCTCGATTCCTACGAGCGCTCCCACGACCTGCTCACCGTGGAGGACGCCGCGGAATTCGCCAAGCTCCTGACCCGCCGGGCCCACGACAAGGGCCTGGCCATCGCCCAGAAGAACACCACCGATCTCCTGGAGCAGCACGAGGACATCGGCTTCGACTTCGCCGTCGCCGAGGAATGCGCGCACTACAAGGAGTGCCCTGACTTCATGGAGGCCTACGACAACAAGGTCTTCGCCATCGAGTACGAGAAGGACGATTACGCGGCCGCATGCAAGGCGTGGGGCAAGGATCTCTCCGTCAACCTGCGCGACCGCGATGTGTCGCCTGCCGGTGAGGAGGACTACGTCTCCAAGCGCTGCTGATGAGGCGCGCCACTGATCGAGCGGCCTTTTGCATTACTGGCGCGTGACCGGTTATGAGGTGTGCGCGAGGGGCGCTGCCATGCGGCGGCGCCCCTCGTCCGCTTTTCAGGAGCCCTTGCTGTCGCTCAAGAGCCGTCGCGCTCGCTCAGGATTCGTCGCGTTCGCCGCTCAACGAGTCCTTCACTCCGTCGGCGCGGTCCTTCACGTCGTCGACCGCGCTCTTGACCTTTCCCTTGGCCTGGTCGGTCTTGCCCTCGGATTTCATGCGCTCATTGCCGGTCGCGTTTCCGACGGCCTCTTTCGCTTTGCCCTTGATCTTGTCCATGGCGCTGTTCTCACCCACGGGAGACTCCTCACGGTCGGGATCACTGACGAACCCAAAGTAGTACAAATGGCGCTATGAGGTCCATCGGGGACCTATGTCGCGGCTGCCCGCGACATCTGCCGTTCACGCCCCTTTGGGGGTGTGCAGGTGCGGGTGCCCGGAAATCCGCCGTCAAACCCTCCCCCTCCGGCCGCGCGGACCGGATCGCCGCTGGTCGGGTCGGCGGCAGCCACGTACAGGCGCGCGCGGCCGCGGGCGCAGGACCGGCCGTATGACCGGTGTATCGACCAGGCGGCTCCACAGGTGCACTATCCCGACATCCGGGGCATGACTCAGCAACCTGACCGAAAGGCGTGGACATGGCCCTGTTGGACCCCCTGGCATCGGCGCTTCTGAGCGGTGCGGTGGAGGTGGTCGACCTCACGACCCCGCTGAGCGAGCACACACCCGTCATCGAGCTGCCCCCCGAACTCGGCCAGGCCCGGCCGTTCGAGAGGGAGCTGATCAGCCGGTACGACGCGAACGGGCCGGAGTTCTACTGGAACAACATCCGGCTCTCGGAGCACACCGGCACCCACTTCGACGCCCCTGTCCACTGGCTCTCCGGCCGCGGCCTCGATGACGTCGCATCCGTGCCCCCGGCGCGGCTGGTGGGCCCCGCGGCCGTACTCGACGTCCGCGCCCAGGCCGCCGCGGACCCCGACTACCTGATCACCCGCGAAGACCTCGACGGCTGGGCCGAACAGCACGGCCCGCTGCCCGAGCACGGCTGGCTACTGCTCCGTACGGGCTGGGACGCCCGCGCGGAGGACCCCGACCGGTTCCTCAACGGGGGCCGCAGCCCCGGCATCGGCACCGAATGCGCCCGCTGGCTGGCCGAGGAGACATCGGTGCTGGGCATCGGCGTGGAGACCGTCGGCATCGACGCGGGAGCCGCCGGGTCCTTCGCCGACCGGCCGTTCCCCTGCCACTGGCACCTCCTCGGCGCGGGGAAGTACGGGCTCACCCAACTCCGCAACCTGGACCGGCTGCCCGTCACGGGCTCGATGGTGATGGCAGCGCCGCTCCCCATCGTCGGGGGTTCCGGCAGCCCGGCCCGCGTCCTCGCGCTGGTGGAAAAGACCGAGAAGCCGGCCGATGAGCATGAGCATGAGCATGAGCGATGAACACGAGCGATGACCCGGGGATGGAGCGCAGCCGCGAACTGCTGCGCCGCCATCAGGAACACCCCATGCGCAGGCCCCACACCTTCACCGCCCTGCTCAGGGAATGGGATGTCTTCCCCGGCGTCTTCTCCCCCGAATTCACCCCGGTGACGGCCATGTTCACCGCCTGGCTCCCCTATCCGCCCGGCGGCTCCTTCCTGGAGGTGGGCTGCGGCACCGGGGTCACGGCCGTCTGGGCGGCGCTGCACGGCTGCCGTCGCGTCGTCGCCGTGGACATCAACCGCGCCGCCGTCGAGAACACCCGTGCCAACGCGCGCCGGCACGGCGTCGCCGACCGGCTCACCGCCCTCCACAGCGACCTGTTCGCCGCGCTGCCCGCGGACGCGGCGTTCGACGTCGTCTTCTGGAACTCCAACTACGTGGAGCCCCCGGCCGGCTTCCCCCTCGACACCATGCTCCACCACGCGTTCTTCGACCCCGGATACGCCGCGCACCAGCGCTTCCTCGCCGAAGCGCCCGCTCGTCTGACCCCCGGCGGCCGACTTCTGCTCGGTTTCAGCGACGTCGGCAATCACGAGCATCTGAGGGAGCTGTGCGATACGTACGGGCTGACGCTCTCCACGCTCCGCTCCGAGGTCCGCGAGCTGCACATGACCGTGGAATTCCAGCTCCTGGAGCTGGCCCCGGCCGCCCGTGATCGGCAGTGACAAAACAGCTGCGGCCGGGCGATGCACCTGAAGGTCGTCATCGGCTGGGGGCGCGGCTCGTACGGCAAGGTCGTCACCTGCTGAGCCCCGGCTCATCCC
>NZ_JBHVHQ010000814.1:0-3901 GCF_042800135.1 Streptomyces sp. NPDC057654
TCACATGCCTGAGCGCCCGGCTTCACGAGCCGGGGCACCGCGGCGGGCCTATTACTCCTGGCCTTACTCCTCGCCGTCCTTCTTCTCGTCCCCGTCGGCCTCGTCGGCCCGGTCGTTCTTATCGGCCCTGTCGCCCCTGTCGCCCTTGTCGTCTCTGTCGCCCTCGGCGTCGTCCGGACCGCCCCTGGCGTCGCGCTCCGCCTCGCGGCCGGGGCCCGGGCGGAGACCCGGCGGCTCATCCTTCGCCGTCGGCTTCCTCGGACGCGTACGGCCGCTGGACGTATCACGGAGATACGATCCGTCGCGGCCGTCCGCGACCCCGCCCTCCGTGGCGTGCCCGCCCGGCTGGCCCGGTCCCGGCTGGCCGTCGCGCCGCCGCAGATAGCGCTCGAACTCGCGGGCGATGGCCTCGCCGGACGCCTCCGGCAGCTCGGCCGTGTCGCGCGCCTCCTCCAGCGACTGCACGTACTCCGCGACCTCGCTGTCCTCCGCCGCCAGCTGGTCCACGCCCAGCTGCCAGGCGCGCGCGTCCTCCGCCAGCTCGCCGAGCGGCATGCGCAGGTCGATGAGGTCTTCGAGGCGGTTGAGCAGGGCCAGGGTGGCCTTCGGGTTCGGCGGCTGCGACACATAGTGCGGCACCGCCGCCCACAGGCTCACGGCCGGCACGCCCGCGTGCGTGCACGCTTCCTGGAGGATGCCCACGATGCCGGTCGGACCCTCGTACCGGGTCTCCTCCAGATCCATCGTGCGCGCCAGGTCGGCGTCGGAGGTCACGCCGCTGACCGGCACCGGCCGGGTGTGCGGGGTGTCGCCGAGCAGCGCGCCCAGCACCACCACCATCTCGACGCCCAGCTCGTGCGCGAAGCCCAGGATCTCGTTGCAGTACGAGCGCCAGCGCATGCTCGGCTCGATGCCGCGCACCAGCACGAGGTCGCGCGGCTTCGCGCCGCCGGTGCGGACCACGGAGAGCCGGGTCGTCGGCCAGGTGACCTTGCGGACCCCGCCGTCCAGCCACACGGTGGGCCGGTTGACCTGGAAGTCGTAGTAGTCCTCGGCGTCGAGCGCCGCGAAGACCTCGCCCTTCCACTCCCGGTCCAGGTGCCCGACCGCGGAGGAGGCGGCGTCGCCGGCGTCGTTCCACCCTTCGAAGGCACAGATCATGACCGGGTCGATCAGCTCGGGAACCCCCTCAAGCTCGATCACCCAGCGCCTCCTTCCGACCGGGGCGGACGGTTCGTACCGCCACCGGTTTGCAGTTCCAATGCGTGCGTCCCAAGCCTACGGCTTCCGGGGCCCCTCACCGCAGCCCCTGTGCACGGAGGAGTACCCATTCATCCGAGGTGTCTCCGGCCCTCTCCCGGCCAACTTCACTCGGGCCACAACAGTCGTGTTCCTGGGCGGTACGGCACCCCAAACGTCCGACGTCCGGGCCCGCCTGCCGGACGGCCCGCGGCCTGCCGCCGAGCCGGCGCCGTACAGCTTCTGAGTCGCCGTCAGAAGGCTGTCAGAAGGCCGCCAGAGGACTGCCGGAGAGCTGCCGGAGGGCCGTCAGAGGGCCGTCAGAGCGTCGAACGCAGCCACTGCTCCACGCTCGCGATGTGCACCGTCGCCCAGGACCGGGCCGCCTCCGCGTCGCGGTCCCGCAGCGCGCCCACGATCGCCCGGTGCTCGTGCAGGGTGCGGCTCACCGCGTCCTCCTGGGTCAGCCCGCGCCACACCCGCGCGCGCGTGGTCGGCCCGGACAGCCCGTCCAGCAGCGAGCACAGCACCGAGTTGCCGGACGCCTGGACGATGCCCCGGTGGAACTCCAGGTCGCAGGCGACCAGCTGCTCCACCGAGGGCTCGGGCCCCAGCTCCTCCAACTGGGCGCTGAGCGCGTCCAGGGCGGCGTCGCCGATGCGCCCGCAGGCCATCGCCGTGGCCGCGGGCTCCAGGATGCGGCGGACCTGGAGGAACTCCAGCACCGTGTCGTCCCGGTGGAAGTCGACGACGAAGCTCAGCGCCTCCAGCAGCAGCTGCGGATCGAGGCTCGTGACGTAGGTGCCGTCGCCCTGGCGCACGTCCAGGATGCGGATCAGCGACAGCGCCCGTACGGCCTCGCGCAGCGAGTTGCGGGACAGGCCCAGCTCCGCCGCGAGCTCGCTCTCCTTGGGCAGCCGGTCGCCCGGCCGCAGCGCCCCGGAGACGATCATCCCCTTGATCTTCTCGATCGCCTCGTCAGTGACCGCCATCTTGACCCTCCCCGCGTCGGACCCGCTCGGACGCGACGCGGCACCGTTCCCGTACCGCCTCGGCACTGTTCCCGTACCACCCCGGCACTGCCTCGGTACCGCGTCAATACATCCGATGTCTGGCCCCATTATGGACCTGACGTGCCTTCCGTTCCCCCGGTTCACACCCCGGTTCACGCCCCGGCCGCGCTCCGGCGCAGCAGGCGCCGGGGGCCGCTCGGGTGGCCGTCGTGGCCGAAAACCATACGGTCCGCGCCGACGGCCCTCACCCCACGGCCGTACGCAGCGCGGACCGGCCGACGACACCGTGCACCCGGCCGTCGAGCAGCACCACCGCGGCCTCCGCGGCCCGCTCCTCCAGCGCGGCCAGCGCCGCGGCCGCCGACTCGCCGCGGCCCACGAGCGGCGGCGCGGGCGCCGCGTGGGACGCCACCGGGTCGTCACCGCGCGCCGCCCCCGACGCGAGCGCCGCGCTCAGCCGCTCCGCGCAGACCGCGCCGATCACCTCGGGCGCCATCACGGGCCGGTCCGGGCGGAGCGCGACCGTGGTCACCAGCACGGGGTCGCCGTCCGGCAGACCTGCCTCCCGCGCCGCGGCGAGCGCCTGCTCCACGGTGTCGGTGGGGCGTACGTGCGGACCCACCGCCGCGATCTTCGCGTCGCCCACCGAGGGCAGCGCGCCGTCCGCGTCCAGGAATCCCCAGCGCCGCAGCCAGCCGTCGTCGTGCACCTTGGAGAGGTAGTTGCGGCCCGAGTCGGGCAGCAGCACCACGACGAGGTCCTCGGGTCCGAGCTCCGCCGCGACCCGCAGCGCGGCGGCCACCGCGGTCCCCGCCGAACCGCCCGCCAGCAGCCCCTCCTCACGCGCCAGCCGACGCGCCGTCAGCAGCGACTCCCGGTCCGGGATCGTCTCGAACCGGTCGACGACCGGCGGGTGGTAGGAGGACGGCCACAGGTCGTCCACCGTCTCCGGGTGCACGAAGTGCCCGATGCTCTCCACGAAGTACGGGCGTCCGTCGCCGCCCGAGTAGACCGACGCCTCCGGGTCCGCGCCGACGACCGTGACCCGGCCGCCGCTGGCCTCCTTCAGATACTCGCCGGTCCCGGTGATCGTGCCGCCGGTGCCCACCCCGGCCACCAGGTGCGTGATGCGCCCCTCGGTCTGCCGCCAGATCTCCGGGCCCGTACTGCGGTAGTGGGCCAGCGGGTTGGCCGGATTGTCGTACTGGTCGGCGTGCCAGGCGCCGGGCGTCTCGGCGGCGATGCGCGCGGCCGTCTCGTGCACATGGTCCGGGTGCTCGCGCGGCACCCCGCTCGGGCAGACGACGACCTCGGCGCCGTACGCGCGCAGCAGCGCGATCTTCTCGGCGCTGCTCTTGTCGGGGATCGCGAAGACGCACCGGTAGCCGCGCTGGGCGGCGACCATGGCCAGCCCCGCGCCGGTGTTGCCGGAGGTGCCCTCGACGACGGTGCCGCCGGGGAGCAGCAGCCCGGCCTCCTCGGCGGCGTCGACCATCGCCACGGCGGCGCGGTCCTTCACGCTGCCGCCCGGATTGACGTATTCGAGTTTCGCGTAGACGGGGGCGGTCAGGGCGCCGGTCACGCGGTTGAGCCGGACCAGGGGGGTGCCGCCGACCGCGTCGACCAGAGATGCGTACACGTCCATGCCC
>NZ_JBHVHQ010000815.1:0-3896 GCF_042800135.1 Streptomyces sp. NPDC057654
GTCCGGGGTTGGTCACGTGGGCGGCGACGCGCGGGCGCGGGCGGCCGTCGGCGCGGGCCGCCGCGTTGGCCGCGGCCAGGGACAGCCGGGCGATGAACGGCTTGGCGCCGACGACGAGATCGGGCCGGTGGGTCCGCAGGTGGTCTACGAGGCCGTCCAGGGGCCGCGCCCCCGGCGGCGGCGCCGCTCCCGCCTCGCATCCGGCCGGCCACTCGGCGGCGAGCTCCGCCATGAGCGCCTGGTAACGGCGGGTGCGGGTGGCCGTGTCCGGGCTCTGGAGGGTGATCTCCCGGATGCGCGCACCGACGTCGCCGACCCAGGGCAGCAGCGATTCGGCGGTGAGGAGGGTGACCTCGGCGTCGGGCAGCCGCTCCCGGAGCACCGTGGTGAATCTGGTCGCCGCCAGGTAGTTCCCGAACTCCCCCCAGGTGCGCGGGGAGAGGACGTGGACGCGCTCACCGGACATGGCCGGCCTCCCTTCCGTCGTCCGTCGGCTCGCCGGTCCGCCCCAGGTCGGTGAGGGGCGGGCGGGCCCTGTCCGGTGGTGCGCGCAGCGCGTGGTCGTACCAGACCTGGAAGCACAGCAGCGCCCACAGCCCGGCCGTGTGGTCCGCGCGCGCCGCCAGGTGTTCGTCGACGAGGCGTCGTACGGCGGCGGGGTCGAACAGTCCGTGCCGTTCCAGCCGGTTCGGGGCGAGCGACTCCAGCAGTACGGGGCGGAGTTCGGCGCGGAGCAGGCGGGCCACCGGGGCGCGGAAGCCGAGTTTGCGGCGGCGCGCCGCCTCGGGCGGCAGGTGCCGGGCGGCCACCCGGCGCAGCAGGTACTTGGCGGTGAGGCGGCGCAGTTTCAGCTCCGGCGGCAGGGCGGCGCAGAAGGCGACGACGTCCCGGTCCAGGAAGGGGGAGCGCGGTTCCAGCGCGTGGCGCATCGCGCCCCGGTCGGTCTTGGCGAGGACGGTGTCGCACAGGAAGTGGCGGATGACGCCGAGCTGGGCGCGCTCCAGGGGCGGCAGGGATCCCAAGTCCGCCAGGAGCGCGTCGAGTTCGGCGAACGGGCGGTGTCCGGAGCGCTCCAGGGCGGCGCGGGCGGGCGGGCTCAGCAGCGCGGCCGTCGCCCGCGGTCCGAAGGGCGCGGTGGAGGCGTAGAACCGGTGCTCGGCGGGGGTGCGCAGGCCGCGGGCGAGCTGGCGCAGGGCCGCCGAGGCCGGCAGGTTCCCCTCCCCCGGCCGCAGCCGGGCCGCCGCGCGGCCGGTCGCGTCCAGGAGCCGGGGCGGGAGGAAGGAGAGGCGGCCGAGCACTTTCTGCGCCTGGAAGAAGCGGTAGCCCAGGAGGATTTCGTCGGCGCCGTCCCCGGTGAGCACGGTCCGTACGGCGTCCCGCGCGGCCCGGCATACCAGCAGCGTCGGCAGCAGGGAGGGGTCGGCCAGCGGCTCGTCGAGGCGGGGGAACTCCTCGGTGAAGGCCCGCGCCAGGTCCGTGCCGCCCAGGCGTACGACGTGGTGGTCCAGGCCCAGGTGCCGGGCGACCGTGCGGGCGGGGCCGCTCTCGTCGAACGCCGCGTCCTCGAAGCCCGCCGTGAACGCGGGCAGCGGCCCCTCGCGGTGGCGCCGGGCGAGCGCCGCGACGGTGGAGGAGTCCAGGCCGCCGCTGAGCAGCACCCCGAGCGGGGCGGCGGTGCTGGTGGTCCTGCGCTCCACGGCGCGGTCCAGGACCTCTTCCAGTTCGCGGGCCGCCGCCGCGGCGGGGATCTTGCGGCGGGGGCCGCTCGGCACGGCGGCGCGCAGCTCGTCGTACGCGCCGCCGCCCGGTTCCTCGCGCACCCGGCCGCCGTGCTCCACGCGCAGGACGCTGCCGGGCCGTACCTTGTGCACCCCCGCGAGCGCGGTGTGCGGCGCGGGGTAGGCACGCAGCGTCAGATAGTCGGCGAGGGCGGGCAGGTCGGGCTCGCGGGGGCAGGCGGAGTGGCGCAGCAGTGCGGTCAGTTCGGAGGCGAAGGCGACGCCGCCGGGCACCGGCGTCCAGTACAGGGGCTTCTTGCCGAACGGGTCGCGGGCCAGCAGCAGGGCGCCCCGGCCGGCGTCGTACAGGGCGAGCGCGTACATTCCCCGCACGCGCCGGAGCACCTCGCGCAGCCGGCCGCCGCTGTGCTCGTACAGTTCGGCGACGATCCCGGTGTCGCCGCCGCGCGGGGGCGCGCCGTGCCGGGCCAGGTCGCGGCGGAGCTCGCGGTGGTTGTACACCTCGCCGTTGAGCACGGCCACGGTGCGCCGCGACGCGGAGACGTAGGGCTGGCGGGCGGCGGGGTCGACGAAGGGCAGGGCGCAGTGCGCCATGGTGACCGGCGGCCGGTGCACGGCGCCGTCGCCCTCCGGGCCGCGGTGGGCGACGGCGGCCAGCATCCGCGCGGCCACCTCGAACGCCCGGTCCCCGACGAGCGCCGGGTCAGCGAAGCCCGCCAGTCCGCACACGGCACGCCTCCTCCGCACCCTCGCGCGCCCGGCTCGACGGCCGTGCCGGGGCGTGTTCCCAGGTCACCGGCGCCCCCGTCACCGCGGCGCTCCGGACGCGATGCCCGGGGACGCCGCCCGGACGGTGGCGGCGACCTGGGCGGCGATGCCCTCGCGCAGGCCGGTGGCGGCGCGGTAGCCGAGCACGCGCGCCGCGCGGGAGGGGTCCGCGAGGGTGGTGAAGGCGTCGCCCGGCTGTGGCGCGGTGTGCTCCAGCAGGGGCGGGCGGCCCATCGCCTCGCCGACGGCGGCGCACAGTTCGAGGACGGTGGTGCGGCGCCCGGCGCCGACGTTGTACGCGCCGCCGGGCACGTGGGGTCGCTGGGCGAGGAGCAGGGCGCGCACGACGTCGCCGACGTAGGAGAAGTCGCGGCTCTGGCTGCCGTCGCCGTAGACCGGCAGGGACGTGCCGTCCAGGACGGAGCGGATGACGCGGGCGGTGAGCATGTCGGGCCGCTGGCCGGGGCCGTAGACGGTGAAGAAGCGCAGCGAGACCACGGTGAGCGGCGAGCCGGGGCGGGCGGCGTACGCGGAGCCGAGCCGTTCGGCGGCCAGTTTGGTGACGCCGTACGGGGAGACCGGGCAGGGCAGTTGGTCCTCGGCCATGGGCTGTTCCCGGCCGGGGCCCTCGCCGTAGACGCTGGAGGAGGAGGCGAGCACCAGCCGCGGCACGCCCGCGCGGTGGCAGGCGGCCAGGAGGCGCTCGGTGACCTGGACGTTGTCGCGCAGGCAGGCGGGGAAGTCGTCCCACGAGGACCGTACGCCGGGGCGGGCGGCGAGGTGGAAGACCGTTTCGGCGCCGTTGAGGAGGGGTGCGAGGTCCATAGTGGCCAGGTCCCCGGCGACGTGCCGCACTCCGGACGGCTCGGGGTCCGCGGGGTCCGCGAGGTTCGCGAGGTCCGCAGGGCCGTCGGGATACAGCCTGGTGCGGGTCCAGGTCCGGTCGACGGCGGTGACGGGGCGGCCCTGCCGCGCGAGGGCGGGGACGAGGTGGGAGCCGATGAATCCGGCCGCGCCGGTCACCACCGCCGCGGGGACGCCGCGCCGCGCTGCCTGGGCCTGCTGCGTCATGTGGTCCCCCTCAGTCGTGGTCCGCTCCGGCCGGGAGCGGACCGCTCGCGTCCGCCGTACTCGGCTCGCGCCGGGCCTGGTCTGGTCTGGTCACCGTGCCGGGCTGTGCTGGGCCGGGCCGGTTCTGCCGTGCCCGGCGCCGGCGGCCCGGCGTCGTCGGTCAGGCGACCGCGGCGCCGTGCGCCTCGTAGGGCGTTCCGGCGGCTTCCGCCATCCGGTGCCCGGCCCGGATCTGGTAGTCGTCGATGCCGCCGGGTTCGAACGGCCCGGCCGTTCCCGCGCCGCGCGCCGCCGCGGACTTCGCGGGCACCCCGAGGT
>NZ_JBHVHQ010000816.1:0-3891 GCF_042800135.1 Streptomyces sp. NPDC057654
GTCCAGCACGGACGCCGGCCGCCGGGCCCCCTCCGGCGCGGGCAGCACGCCCGCGCCGCGCAGCCCGGCCGCCCCCAGCGGCGGCCCCGCGTCGATCCGCTCGCCGAGCCGCGCGCGATCCGGCCGCAGCTCGGCCAGCAGCGCCAGCACCGTGACCAGCTCCAGCAGCTCGGACGTCCACTCCCGCCGCCAGCCCGCCGGCCGCACCGCCGCCAGCGTGCCCGGCTCGGCCGGCTCCGTACGGCTCGCGAACCAGCTCTCCAGGACCCGCGCCCCGCCCGCGTGGAACTCCCACGCCGCCGCCGGTACGGGCGCGATCCGGCCCTCGCCCAAGTGCAGCGCCTCGCCCTCCGGGTCGTACGACAGGGCGCCCGGCGGCACGGCGGACGGTGGGGCGGCCCGTACGTACGGCCGCCGCCCGCCCGGCATCCGGGGCCGCTCGCCGCCGCGCGCGCCGCGGGTGTGCAGCCACAGGGCGCGGCGGCCCAGCTCCACGCCCTCGGCCCAGACGTCCGGGGCCGCGGTGAGCGGCACCGCGCAGCCGTCGGGACAGTGCCGGGCCGCGGCGGCCGTCCAGGCGAGGAAGTCGGCCGCGGACACCGGCTGCCCGAGGCGGTCGGAGAGGTGCTCCAGCAGCCCCGGCGCGAGGTTCGGCTCCGCGCCGCCGGGGCGGCGGTACAGCGGATGGACGCGGCCGGGCCGCCCCGCCGGGGCGTACCCGTCGGGCAGCAGCGCGGAGAAGACCAGCGCCGGGCCGGGCGTGCCCGGCAGCCGCGGCTGGGTGACGGCGAACAGCTGATGCCCCTCGTCGGCGACCCGCCACAGCTCGGGCCGGGCCACGTCGATGAGCCGGTGGTCCGGCAGCAGCCACTGCTGGTCGTACGGCCCGTGCAGCACCCGCACCGGCTCCGGACACGGCCCCGGATCGCGCGCGAGCCGCCCCGTCGACGAGGGCTGTCCGGGCAGCTGAGGCACCGAACTGCGCAGCGTACGGGCACGGGTCGGCCGGAACAGCGCACTGCGCTCCGCCTCGCTCTTCCCGGCGTCCGCGAGCGCCTCCCAGCGTGCTTCGAGCGCCGCCGGATCGGGCCCCAGGACCCAGCCGCGCCCGAGCCGCAGCGGGCCGACGGACCAGGGCATGAGGTCGCTCAGGAGAGGCACGTCGTCGCTCACCGCACGCATGCTACCCAGTGCCTCCGGCGGGGGAGGGGTGTGGTGCGGGGGGCTTGGCGCGGGCCCGGCCCGGGGCAGGCGCTCAGCGCGCCTCCATCGTCACGGTGAAGGAGAAGCGGTCGCCGCGGTAGTGGATGAGCACGACGTCCACCACCGCGCCGTCCTCGTCATAGGTGACGCCCGTGTAGTGCAGGATCGGGCTGAGCAGCGGCACCTGAAGGAGACGGGAGGTCTCCGGGTCCGCGAGGCGCGCCTCGACCGTGTCCGTGATGCGGCTGATGCGCACCCCGACCGCGTCCCGCAGCACCTTCGTCATCGGCCACCGCGCGAGATCGGCGGGGTCGACGCGGGCCGCGATGTCGGGGCGCAGATAGTTCTCCGCCCAGTTCGTCGGCTCGCCGGAGCCCTCCGCGCAGCGCAGCCGCCGGTAGCGGACCGTCTCCGCGACGCCGGGGAAGTACTCGGCGAGCCCCGTCGGCACCGCGGCCGGGCCGTGCCCCAGCAGCGTCGTCCGCTCACCGGACTGCTGCGCGACGATGGCGTCCACCGAGCCGAGCAGCCGCACCGGCGAGGTGCGCCGGGCGCTCGGCTCGATGAACGTGCCGCGCCGCCGGTGCCGGCTGATCAGCCCCTCCGCCTCCAGTTCCTTGAGCGCCTGCCGCATGGTCAGCACGCTGACGCCGTAGTGCTCGGCGAGCCGGTCCTCGGTGGGCAGCCGCAGCGGGTCCTGCGGGCTGCGGCCCAGTATCGAGGCCCGCAGCGACTGCGAGACCTGATACCAGAGCGGCAGCTTGCGGTTGAGCGCGAGGGAGTCGGGGGCGAAGGTGGTCACATCGGCTCCGGTCAGCTGCGGAAGTGGCGCTCCAGACCCTGCCACACGGTGTCGTACCCGCTTTGCAGGTGGTCCGCCGCCAGCGCCTGCGCGGTGGCGGTGACCGGCCACCGCGTCTCGAACATGAAGGCCAGCCCGTCGGAGATCTTCTGCGGGGCCAGCTCCGCGGCGCTCGCCGCCTCGAACGTGTCCCGGTCCGGGCCGTGCGCCGACATCATGTTGTGCAGCGAGCCGCCGCCCGGCACGAAGCCGCCCTTCCCGGCGGCCTTCGCGTCGTACGCGCCCTCGATCAGCCCCATGTACTCGCTCATCACATTGCGGTGGAAGTACGGCGGCCGGAACGTGTCCTCGCCCACCAGCCAGCGCGGCGCGAACACCACGAAGTCCACGCCCGCGAGCCCCGGCGTGTCCGAGGGCGAGGTCAGCACCGTGAAGATCGACGGGTCGGGGTGGTCGTAGCTGATCGAGCCGAGCACATTGAAGCGCCGCAGGTCGTAGACGTACGGAACGTGGTTGCCATGCCAGGCGACGACGTCCAGCGGCGAGTGGCCGTACGTCGCCGACCAGAGGTTGCCGCAGAACTTGTTGACGACCTGGACCGGGCCCGCGACGTCCTCGTAGTCCTCGTACGCGGCGACGGGCGCGAGGAAGTCCCGCGCGTTCGCCAGCCCGTTGGCGCCGATCGGCCCGAGGTCGGGCAGCGTGAACGGCTGCCCGTAGTTCTCGCACACGTACCCGCGCGCGCTCTCCTCCAGCAGCTCGACGCGGAACCGCACCCCGCGCGGGATCAGCGCGACATGCCCCGGAGCGGCGTGCAGCAGCCCGAACTCCGTGCGCAGCAGCAGCGCGCCGCGCTCCGGGACGATCAGCAGCTCGCCGTCCGCGTCGCTGAACACCCGGTCCTTCATCGAGGCGTTGGCCGCGTAGAGGTGGATCGCCATGCCGGTGCGCTGCGTCGCGTCGCCGTTGCCGCCGAGCGTCCACAGCCCGGCCAGGAAGTCGGTGCCGGCGGCCGGTTCGGGCAGCGGGTCCCAGCGCAGCCGGTTGGGGTCCGCCTCCACCTCGGTGAAGGGCGCGCCGCGCAGCGCCCCGTTGTCGATCCGCGAGAACGGCGGGTGCGCCGCCGACGGCCGGACGCGGTACAGCCACGACCGGCGGTTGCTGCTCCGCGGCTCGGTGAACGCGGTGCCGCTGAGCTGCTCCGCGTACAGCCCGAGCGGCGCGCGCTGGGGGGAGTTGCGGCCGTGCGGCAGCGCACCGGGAACGGCCTCGCTGCTGTGCTCGTTACCGAACCCGGACGAGTACGTCAGCCCCTCGGCCGTCTTCCTCGCCCGCTCGTTGTCCGTACCGCTCATCGTGTGCTCCCGACGCTCAACGATTCCTGTGCAAGACCATAGGAATGCGGGAGGGGCGCGTCAATGACATCGCGGGGCCCCGGCGCCCGTACGCGGTTCCGTTTCCGGCCGCAGGGGACGGCAGGATGGGGCGCGTGTCCACCTCACCCCTCCGCCGCGCCCCGATACAGCGGCGCAGCGCCGAGCGGCTCGACCGCATCCTCGACGCCTGCGCCGAACTGCTCGACGAGAGCGGCTACGACCGGCTCAGCACCCGCGCCGTGGCCGCCCGCGCCGAGGTCCCCATCGGTTCCGTATACCGCTTCTTCTCCGACAAACGCGCCATGGCCGAGGCGCTCGCCCACCGCAACCTCGACGTGTACGCGGCGCGCGTCGCCGACCGCTTCGCCGCCGCCGCGCCCGGCCTGGAGGGCGACTGGCGGCACGCCATGGACGTCGTCGTCGACGAATACCTCGCCATGAAACGCGGCGCTCCCGGCTTCGCCCTCGTCGAGTTCGGCATGCCCGTCCCCGCCACGGCCGCCCCCGTCG
>NZ_JBHVHQ010000817.1:0-3883 GCF_042800135.1 Streptomyces sp. NPDC057654
GAGAACAGCGGCCTCCCCTTCGTCATCGCCCTCAACGGCTTCGACGGACACCAGCCCTACACCCCCGAAGAAGTCCGCGAAGCACTCCAGATCGGTCCGGACGCGCCGATCATCGTCACGGACGCCCGGCATCGCAGCGAGGCCAAGAGCGCGCTGATCACGTTGGTGGAGCACGCGCTGATGGCCCGGCTGCGGTAGGACGGCCGTACGTACGGACCATGTGCCGTCGCCGCCGACCGGACTCTCCCGGCCGGCGGCGCCGGCTGTTGTACGCCCGTGACCGGCCAAGGCCCCAACGATCAATTTCCGTCGCGCTGTTCGGCGCGGCGCGCGAGGATGAGGGTATGGCTTCCCTCTCACGCGCCCACTCCTTCAACGCGGCCGCCGCCCAGTACGCCGCGAACCGGCCCTCCTACCCGCCCGCCGTGCTGGACTCCGTGGCGGAGATCTGCGGGTTCCCGCTGGCGGGCGCCCGCGTGGCGGACGTCGGCGCGGGCACCGGCATCGGCACCGCCCTGCTGCGCGAGCGCGGCGCGGAGGTCGTCGCCGTGGAGCCGGGCGACGGCATGGCCGCGGAGTTCCGCCGCGCGCTGCCCGACGTGCCGGTCGTACGGGGCGACGGGAACGCGCTGCCGCTCGCGACGGCCTCGCGCGATCTGCTGACATACGCCCAGTCCTGGCACTGGACCGACATCACCCGTTCCGTGCCGGAGGCGCTGCGGGTGCTGCGGCCCGGCGGCGCGCTCGCGCTGTGGTGGAACACGGACTCCGCCGACATACCGTGGGCCGTCGCCCAGGACGAGCGCATCGCGCGGGCCTGCGGGGTGGAGCCGAAGGACCGCGCGCGCCCGGACGACATCCGCGCCGGCCGTCTCGCGGGGCTGGCGGAGCTCCCCCACACCCGCAGGCTGCTGCGCTGGAGCCGCACCGTCCCGCTCGACACCCATCTCGCCAACATCACCAGCCATTCGGCGTTCCTCGTCCTGGACGAGGCCCGGACGGCACGGTTCCTGGCCGAGGAGCGGGCGGTGCTGGGCGGGCTCTTCCCGGCGGGAATGGTGGAGGAGACGTACGTGGTGGATCTGCTGGTGGCGCGGAGGCCCTGAGCCGGGCGCGCCGTGGGCCCTGCGGCGCCGAGATGCGGCTCTCGGCGACATGGCATCCAATGAAGGCGCGCGACCGAAAAGCGAATCCCTCACCTCCCCGAGACCTCAGCGCTCCGAATGAGACATCTATGTATCATCGGAGGCATTCACGTATCGCACCCGCGTGAACCCGCCGCGCCTCGAACGGAACCTCATGCACACCGCCGCCCGCCCCGCCGCGAACGGACAGCCGGACCCCCGGCGCTGGCTGGTCCTCGCGATCCTGTCGGGAAGCCTGCTGCTGATCGCGATGGACACCACGATCCTCAACGTGGCGTTCCCCTCCCTGGTGTCCGACCTCCAGCCCGGCTCGGTGGAACAGCTGTGGATCATCGACGTCTACGCCCTGGCCCTGTCCGGCCTGCTGGTCACCGCCGGGGCGCTCGGCGACCGCTGGGGCCGCAAGCGGATGCTGCTCACGGGCTTCTCCGTCTTCGCGTTCGCCTCGCTCCTGGCGGTCTTCTCCACCGAGGCGTGGCATGTGATCGCGGCCCGCGCCCTGCTGGGCGTCGGCGGCGCGGCGATCATGCCGTCCACGCTGTCGATCCTGCGGAACGTCTTCACCGACGCCCGTGAACGGGCCTTCGCGTTCGCCGTGTGGGCGGCCGTCTTCGGCGGCGGCATGGCGCTCGGCCCCGTCATCGGCGGCCTGCTCGTCCAGGACTTCGGCTGGCAGTCGGCGTTCCTGCTGAACCTGCCGGTCGCCGCGGTGATCATCGCGCTCGGCGCGTGGTTCCTGCCCGAGTCGTCCTCGCCGCGCGGCGGCCGCTGGGACTGGTGGGGCGTGGTCCAGTCCGTCGTCGGCATGCTCGCCCTCGCGGGCGGCATCAAGCAGCTCGGCAAGAGCGGCCTCGCGTCCCCGCTGCCCTGGGCTCTCCTGCTGCTGGCCGCCGTCGCGCTGACCGTCTTCGTCCGCCGCCAGCTGCGGCTGGAGAACCCGCTGCTCCAGGTCCGGCTGTTCACCAACCGCTCCTTCTCGGTCGCCGCCTCCGCCATCTTCCTGGGCATGGTCGGCATGGGCGCGGTGCTGTTCCTGGCCACGCAGTGGCTCCAGTACGCGCACGGCTTCACCCCCTTCACCGCGGGCCTGCGGCTGCTGCCCGCGCCGCTCGGGCTGATCGCCACCTCCGTCGTCACACCGGCGCTGATGCAGCGCTTCCCCATCCGCCACATCCTGGGCGCCGGCCTGGTCGTGATGGCCGTGGGGCTCGCCCTGCCGTGGACCGTCCAGCGGTTCACCGACATCGGCTACCCGGCCCTCGCCGTGGGCCTCGCGATCCTGGGGCTCGGGGTCGGGGTGGCGACCACCGTCGCGTCCGTCACGCTGATGGCGGCCACCCCGGCCGACGAGGTGGGCGGCGCCGCCGCCATCGAGGAGACCTGTTACGAGCTGGGCGCGGCCCTCGGCGTCGCCATCCTCGGCAGCCTGGCCACCGCCCTCTACCGAGGCGGCCTGCCCGCCCTCGGCCTCGACGGGCCGACGGCCGACTCGGTACGGGACTCCATCGGCGAGGCCGCCCACGTGGCGCATCAGATCGGCGGACCGGCGGGCGACGCCCTGCTGCGCACCGTCGCCGGCGCCTACACGGACGCGATCACCCCGGCCTTCCTCGCCGCCGCCGGCCTGAGCCTGGCCGCCGCCGCCATGGCCTGGACCCTGATCCCCCACGACCTGCGCCCGACCGACAACGCCCACTGAGCCCGGAACCCGACGCCCGCGTGCGGCGCCTCGGGGCGCTTCAGGGTGCGCGAAATGCCGGTCGCCATCGCGCTGCCGGTTGCACAGGCCCGTAAAAAATCGCTGGTCACAGCGGCGGGGCGGACCATAGCGTGGCCCGGCCGACGACCGTGGGGCGCGGGCGCACGCCCTGGCCGCCCCGCGCGCCACCACCTGGAGGACGGGACGCGATGGGACAGCACAGCGGATGGGCCGACGAGCGCTTCGGGGCCGTCGCCGACACCTTCGCGCGGAACTTCGCCGAGTTCCCCGAACTCGGCGCGGCGGTGGCGGTGTTCGTGGACGGACGCAAGGTCGTGGACCTGTGGGGCGGCGTCGCGGACGAGCGGACGGGGCGGCCGTGGGACGCGGAGACCCTCGTTCCGGTCTTCTCCTGCGCCAAGGGGTTCGTCGCCCTCGCCGCCCATCTCCTCGCGCAGGAGGGCCGCCTCGACCTCGACGCGCCGGTGAGCCGGTACTGGCCCGAGTTCGCGCAATACGGCAAGGAGACCGTCACCTGCCGCATGGTCCTCGGCCACCGGGCCGGGCTCGCCGCCCTCGACCGGACGGTCCCCTTCGGGGAGATCGCCGGCTGGACGCCGGTGATCCGCGCCATCGAGGAACAGCGGCCACTGTGGGAGCCGGGCGCCGCGTACGAGTACCACGGCCACGTCTTCGGCTTCCTCGTCGGCGAGGTCGTCCGCCGCATCACCGGTCTCACCCCCGGCGCGTACATCCGCCAGACCGTCGGCGACCCGCTGGGGCTGCGGGCCTGGCTCGGCCTGCCCGCCGCCGAGGCCGCCCACGTCGCCCGGCTCGTCGAGGCCGAGGGGCGGCCCCCGATGCCGGGCCCCGAGCACCTGCTCACCCGCATCGTCACCATGAACGGCGCGCTGGCCTTCCCCGGCCTCGACGAGCCGCACGGCTGGAACGACCCGGCCCTGCACGCGATGGAGCTGCCCGGCGCGGGCGCGGTGGCCTCCGCGAACGGCCTCGCCACGCGGTACGCGGCCGCCGCCAC
>NZ_JBHVHQ010000818.1:0-3880 GCF_042800135.1 Streptomyces sp. NPDC057654
GCTGGGCGCGGGCGGGCTCGCGCCGTGGCTGGCGGAGCACGGCTCCGGTCCGCTGGGGCTGGCGACGGTGCACGCCTGGGCGCTGGGCAGCGGCAGCGTCAGCGAGATCGCGCTGGCCACGGCGCAGGGCCCGGCCGCCTGGTTCGACCCCTCGCAGCTCGACGAGGCGGACGAGACGGCGTTCGCGGCGTGGGTCTCGGACGAGTCCAAGCCGAAGGTGATGCACGACGCGAAGGCCGTGATGCGGGTCTTCGCGGAGCACGGCTGGTCGGTGGCGGGCGTGCGGATGGACACGGCGCTCGCCGCATATCTCGTCAAGCCGGGCCGGCGGTCCTTCGCGCTGGACGCGCTGTCCGTGGAGTACCTGGGCCGTGAGCTGCCGACGGCGGCGGCCGACAGCGGGCAGCTGGCGTTCGGCGCCGACGAGCAGGCCGAGGCGGACGCCCTGATGGGCCACGCCCGTACGGTCCTCGACCTCGGCGAGGCGTTCACCGGCAGGCTGCGGGAGGTGGGCGCCGCCGGGCTGCTGACGGACATGGAGCTGCCGACGAGCGCGCTGCTGGCCCGGATGGAGCGGGCGGGCATCGCCGCGGACCGCGCCTGGCTGGAGCGGATGGAGCAGCAGTTCGCCGGGGCCGTGCAGCAGGCGGTCCAGGAGGCGCACGCCGCCGCGGGGCACGAGTTCAACCTGGGGTCGCCCAAGCAGCTTCAGGAGGTCCTCTTCGGGGAGCTGGCGCTGCCCAAGACGAAGAAGACCAAGACCGGGTACACCACGGACGCGGACGCCCTGGCGTGGCTCGCGGCGCAGACCGAGAACGAACTCCCAGTGATCATGCTGCGCCACCGCGAGCAGTCGAAGCTGCGCTCCACGGTCGAGGGGCTCATCAAGACCATCTCGCCCGGCGGCGGCCGGATCCACACCACGTTCAACCAGACGGTGGCGGCCACGGGCCGGCTCTCGTCCACCGATCCGAACCTCCAGAACATCCCGGTGCGCACGGACGAGGGGCGGGCGATCCGCCGCGGCTTCGTCGTCGGCGAGGGCTACGAGTCGCTGCTGACCGCCGACTACAGCCAGATCGAGCTGCGCGTGATGGCGCACCTCTCCGAGGACGAAGGGCTGCTGGAGGCGTTCACCTCCGGGGAGGACCTGCACACCACGGTCGCCTCGCAGGTCTTCGGCGTCGACAAGTCCGAGGTCGACCCCGAGATGCGCCGCAAGATCAAGGCCATGTCGTACGGGCTCGCGTACGGCCTGTCGGCGTTCGGCCTGTCCCAGCAGCTGGGCATCGCCCCGGACGAGGCGCGCCGGCTGATGGACACGTTCTTCGAGCGGTTCGGCGGGGTGCGGGACTATCTCCAGCGCGTCGTCGAGGAGGCGCGGGCCACGGGATACACCCAGACGATCCTCGGCCGTCGCCGCTACCTCCCCGACCTGAACAGCGACAACCGTCAGCGCCGGGAGATGGCGGAGCGCATGGCGCTCAACGCGCCGATCCAGGGGACCGCCGCGGACATCGTCAAGATCGCGATGCTGCGGGTGGACGCGGCCCTCGCCGCCGAGGGGCTGTCCTCCCGGATGCTGCTCCAGGTGCACGACGAAATCGTGCTGGAGATCGCCCCCGGCGAGCGGGACGCCGTCGAGGCGCTGGTCCGCCGCGAGATGGCCGGAGCGGTCGAGCTGCGCGCCCCGCTGGACGTCTCCGTGGGCGTCGGGGCGGACTGGGAATCCGCCGCGCACTGACCCGTTCCGGGTACGGAATGTGCCGCCCGTATCCCGCTCCGTGAGCGGGGTGCGGGCGGCCGTCGCGGCCGTCCGTCCGGGCCGCGCGGAGTCTGTGGCTGAGGGCAGGAAGTTGCCGTAGTGTCACCTGCGTTGACACGCGGGGGAGCGCCGCATCGCCCACGGAGGGGACAGACGGATGGCAGCGAAGTTCGGTCGGCGACTGCGCAGGGGGGCCGCGACGACCGCGGTGGCCGCGGCGGCGATGGCCGCGATGACGGCCTCCCAGGCCCCCGGGTTCGCCGTGCCGCGCACGGACCCGGCCGCGGAGGCGACGCCGCCGCCCGGCCCGCCGATCGACGGCGGGTCCCCGTACCACACGGACCTGCCGCCCCTGAACTCGCCGAACAAGCCGGGCACTTCGCCCAGCCCGTCGCCCGGCACGAGCCCGGGGACGGGCACGCCGGAGTCCGGCATCCCCGCGACCGTCCTCGACGCCTACAAGAAGGCCGAGTCGGCCCTCGGGACCGCCAAGCCCGGCTGCAACCTGCCCTGGGAGCTGCTGGCCGCGATCGGCAAGGTCGAGTCGGGGCACGCCCGCGGCGGCGCGGTCGACGAGGCCGGCACGACCCTTCAGCCGATCCTCGGCCCGGTCCTCGACGGCAAGGGCTTCGCCCTGATCAAGGACACCGACGGCGGCAAGTACGACGGCGACCCGGATCACGACCGCGCGGTCGGCCCCATGCAGTTCATCCCCTCGACGTGGGAGATATGGGGCAGGGACGGCAACGGCGACGGGGTCAAGGACCCCAACAACATCTACGACGCGGCGCTGAGCGCGGGGTACTACCTGTGCGGGGTGGGCGGCGATCTGTCGGACGACGCCAAGATGGATCTGGCGATCCTCGGCTACAACCACTCGACGGACTACCTGAACACGGTCCGCACTTGGTACGAGTACTACCGCAAGGGCACGCACGAGGTGCCCGACGGCACCGGAGTGCTGCCCAAGCTCCCCAAGTCCACTCCGCCGGGCCCCGGTACGGGCGGCGGCACGGCGAAGGGCACGGGCAAGGGCTCGACCGGCAACGGGTCCTCGGACCTCGGCAAGGGGTCTTCCGGCAAGGGTTCTTCCGGCAAGGGCAGCTCTGGAGGGCACGGCAAGAGCCCCTCGCCCTCGCCTCTCCCGCCGAAGACCGGCCACGGCGGCATCGAGGTGCCGTCCAAGCCCTCGCCCGAGCCCAAGCCGCCGACGACGCCTCCCACGAAGCCCCCGACGACACCGCCGACCACGCCCGCACAGCCCGCCGCCCTCGACTCCGTCGGCGCGCGCGAACTGACGGCCACGGCGGGCGGCGAGTTCGCCGCGCAGCCGCGGGTCAAGGCCAAGGACAAGGCGGGCAAGCCGGTCGCCGGAGTGCGCGTCCAGTACGAGATCGTCGGCAAGACCGAGGCGCGGTTCCCCGGCGGCGCCACCCGCGTCTCCGCCGTCACCGGCCGCGACGGCACCGCGACCGCGCCGAAGCTGAGCGCGGGCGAGCAGGCCGGGGCGTTCACCGTACGGGCCACGGTCGTCGGGCAGAAGCTCGCCGCCGTCGACTTCGCGGCGACCGTCACCGCCCGCCCCGCGCCCACCCCGAAGGCCGACGCGCTGGCGCGTACGGGCACGGGCCCCCTCACGGCCGAGGCCGGCAGCGCCTTCGCCGGGCACATCGGCGTCAAGGCGACGTACCGGGGCAAGCTCGCGGCGGGCGTGCCCGTGACCGCGACGATGGTCGCCCCCGGCGCGGGCAAGCCCACGGAGAACGACAAGGGCCCGTACTTCAAAGCGCCCGACAGCGTGGGCGGCAAGGACGTCAACGGCAAGGGCTCCGTAGGCAAGGACGCCAAGGACGTCAACGGCAAGGGCACGTCCGCCGACAAGCCCGTCCGTACGCTCTCCGGTCTCAAGACGGACGCGAACGGCGTCCTCACGCTTCCGGAGATCTTCACCGACGGCCACACCGGCACCTTCCAGCTCCGCCTCACCACCGCCGACGGCGCGGTCCTGACCATCGAGCTGACCGTCACCGCACCCGCGGCCCACTGACCCACCGGGGCGTACGCCGCGCCCCGCGCACGTAACCGCCCTGTGCCCCCGAGCCGATCCGGGGGCAC
>NZ_JBHVHQ010000819.1:0-3873 GCF_042800135.1 Streptomyces sp. NPDC057654
GAACAGCTTCCGCTGGGGGTACCGCGACCCGGCGACCGGCCGTCTCAGCGGCTTCGACATCGAGCTCGTACGGGCCATCGCCAAGGACATACTCGGCGACCCGGAGAAGGTCACCTGGCTCGCCATCCCCACCAACAAACGCATCGACGTGCTGCGCGACAAGAAGGTCGACGTCGTCGCCCGCACCATGACGATCAACTGCGAGCGCATCAAACAGGTCGCCTTCTCCACCGCCTACTTCGAGGCCGGCCAGCAGGTCCTGGTGCCCGACGGCTCGAAGATCACCGCCTTCGACGACACGCTGAACGGCAAGAAGGTGTGCACCGCCAAGGGGTCCACGGGCGAGTCGGAGCTCAAGAACGAGGCGCACGGCGCGGAGGTCCGCACCGTCCCCAACCAGCTGGACTGCCTGGTGCGGCTCCAGTTGGGCCAGGTGGACGCGGTGATCACGGACAACGCGCTGGCAGCGGGCCAGGCGGCGCAGGACCCGTCGGTGAAGCTGGTCGGCAAGCCGTTCACCACGGAGCCGTACGGCGTGGCGATGAACCTCGGGGACAAGGACCTGGTCCGCCGGGTCAACAAGGTCCTGGAGGACTACGAGCGCGGGGGCAAGAACAGCCAGTGGATGCTGGCCTACCAGAAGTGGCTCGCGGAGGACCTCACCGGAATCAAGAACCCGGCGCCCCCCAAGCCCCTCTACAAGGACTGAACGCGGCCCCCGCCAGGACCGATCGGCGGCCGCGAGGACTGATCGCAAGGACTGAAGGACTGAACGCGGCGGCCGCGAGAACGGTCTCCACAGGTACGAGGACTGGACACGGCGCGGATCGGGCACAGCAGGAACGGACACGGAAGCAGCAACTGCCACAGCCGACACAGCGGATAAACGGGAATGAACCGGCGAAGCGCGGCGCCAGCCGCGGACAGGAGAGGTGATCGATGGCGGTCTCGGGACCTACCGGGCCGGCCCTGAGCCGTGAGGAGGCGGACCGCGCGCTGACCAGGCTCGGCGCCGAACACGAGGCCGTCGAAACCTCACTGCTGGCGCTCCAGGACCACGCCGGCCGCAGACTGCTGGAGGGCGCGGAGCTGACCGGCGCGACCAAGAGCCGGTGGGAGGCCACGGAGCCGCTCATCTCCCTCCTGTGGACCTACTTCGACGCGTACTCGGCGGCCCTGACCCGGGCCCGCGAGCTGCGCGCCCGCCGCCGCTGGCCCACCCAGAGCGAGCTCGCCGACCTCACCGAACTGCTGCGGGGCCCCTGCGTCACGCTGCCGGACACCGGCGCCCCGACCGGCCCGGCGCTGCTCAGCGAGCGGCTGAGCCTCCAGGAGCTCGTCGCCCGGATGAACGGCTGGTACGCCCGCGCCCTCGACGTCGTCGTCACCGCCGACGCCGTGTGGTCCGCCCTGCCCGCCCGGATAGACCTGCTCTCGGCCGAGCTGGGGCGCACCCGCTCGCTGGCCCACTCCGTGGGCGTACGCCCCGGCGAGCACCCGGCCGGCGACGACCTGGAGCACATCACGGGCGAACTGACCGCGCTCCGCGCCGAGGTGATCTCCGACCCGCTCTCCTTCTGGTCCGGCGCGTCCCCGAGCTCCGCGCCCGGCGGCGGCCGACCCGACACCGAGCGGTACGACCGGGCGGCCCGCGCCCTGGAGGACGTACGGCGCGAGATCGAGGCCGTGCTGGCGGTGCGGCAGGACTCCGAGCAGCGGCTGATGCACCTGCGCGACGTGCTCTCCCGCGCGGACCGCACCCTGACCGAGGCGCGGCAGGCGCGCGGCGAGGTCCTCGCGAAGATCGCCGCGTCCGTGGTGCCCGCCGTGACCGGGCCGCCCACCGCGCTGCACGAGCAGCTCGCGGCGGCGGCCGACTACCGACGGCGCGCCCAGTGGCACCGGCTCTCGCCGCTGCTGGACTCGCTGGAGCGGCGCGCCGAGGACGAGTTGCTGCGCGCCCGCGAGTCGCTGTCGGCGGTCACCGCGCCGCTGGCCGTACGGGCGGAGCTGCGCGGCCGGCTCGACGCGTACAAGGCGAAGGCCGCGCGGCACGGCATGGCGGAGGATCCGCTGCTCGTGGAGCGCTACGACGCGGCCCGCCGGATGCTCTGGAGCGCGCCGTGTGATCTGCTGGCAGCGGAAGCGGCCGTGCTCCGCTATCAGCGGGCCACGGCGGAGGTGCTGGTCCCGCAGCAGCCGGGCCACGCCGACCACAGGGCCGACCACAGGGGGGAGCCGTCGTGAAGGGACACGGCGCGCGGCTGAGCGCGGCGGCGGGCGAGCGGGGCGGAGGGCGGATATGAGCACCTGTCAGCGGCCGGGCTGCGAGGGCTCGTACGACGACGTCGGCGGCGGCGAGCTGTACTGCGACACCTGCGGGCTGGCGCCGGTCGTCTCGCCCGACGGCATGGTGGGCTCCCCGGCGACCGGCGTCGCGGGCGGCAGCGGATCGGGGGGCGGGTCGGGCAGGTCCGGCGGTTCCGGTCGGTCCGGCGCGGGCTCCGGCTCCCGCTCCTCCTCCCATTCCTCGTCTTCCCGGTCTTCCCGGTCCTCCCAGTCCTCCGGCACGTCGCGGTCCTCGACATCGCGCCGCTCGGTCTCCGGGCGGCTCTCGCGCACCCTGCCGGGGGCGGCGACCGCCCGCTCGGTGTCGGTGCGCAGCTCGCAGTCGGCCGCCTCCGCGTCCGGCCGCAACAAGCTGGGCGCGGGCCTGGTGACCATGCCGGCGGTGCCGCGCCCCGATCCGCACTCCGCGGTGCTGGAGAACCCCGAGGTGCCGGAGCGCAAGCGGTTCTGTAGCAAGAGCGACTGCGGCGCGCCGGTGGGCCGTTCGCGCGGCGCGCGGCCGGGCCGTACGGAGGGGTTCTGCACCAAGTGCGGGCATCCGTACTCCTTCGTACCGAAGCTGCGGCGGGGCGACATCGTGCACGGCCAGTACGAGGTGGCGGGCTGCCTGGCGCACGGCGGCCTCGGCTGGATCTATCTGGCGATAGACCGCGCGGTCTCCAACCGGTGGGTGGTGCTCAAGGGCCTGCTCGACACCGGCGACGAGGACGCGCTGGCCGTGGCCCTCTCCGAGCGGCGCTTCCTCGCGGAGATCGAGCACTCCAACATCGTCCGCATCTACAACTTCGTGGAACACCTCGACCAGCGCACCGGCTCCCTCGACGGCTACATCGTCATGGAGTACGTGGGCGGCAAGTCGCTCAAGGAGATCGCCAACGAGCGGCGCGCGGGGGACGGGCGGCGGGACCCGCTGCCGGTCGGGCAGGCGTGCGCGTACGGCATCGAGGCGCTGGAGGCGCTCGGCCACCTGCACAGCCGCAACCTCCTGTACTGCGACTTCAAGGTCGACAACGCCATTCAGCAGGAGGACCAGCTCAAACTCATCGACATGGGCGCGGTCCGGCGGATGGACGACCAGGACAGCGCGATCTACGGCACGGTCGGCTACCAGGCCCCGGAGGTCGCGGAGGCCGGCCCGTCCGTCGCCTCCGACCTGTATACGGTCGCGCGCACGCTGGCCGTCCTCACCTTCGACTTCCAGGGCTACACCAGCGTCTATCTGGACGTCCTGCCCGACCCCGAGCACATCGAGGTGTTCTCCCGGTACGAGTCCTTCTACCGGCTGCTCGTACGGGCCACCGACCCCGATCCGGGGCGGCGGTTCGCCTCGGCGGAGGAGATGGCGGACCAGCTGACGGGGGTGCTGCGCGAGGTCGTGGCGATCCAGACGGAGCAGCCGCGGCCCGCGCTGTCCTCGCTGTTCGGTCCGGAACTGCGGGTGGTGGACACGCGGTTGTTCGCCGAGCAGGGCGGCGACGTCTCCGTGCTGGGCTCCCGGCCGGGCGCCCGCGCGGGGCGCAAGGC
>NZ_JBHVHQ010000820.1:0-3869 GCF_042800135.1 Streptomyces sp. NPDC057654
GGTCATGGCCCGCCGCACCCACCGCCTGACGGTGTGTTTGCTGATGAGGTGTCCGCTGATGAGGCGTCTGCTGACGACATGTCGGTGCAGTGCACGAAGACTCGAATCCATGGTGCGCCCTTCACGACAACTGGAGGTCCAACGTCCCATGTCCCATGTGCGGTGCGCAGAACGTAATCTCCGCCCCTTCGCACCCACAAGAACCGCGCGTCACCTGGCCGGGAGTCACCCGGTATGCAGGATCACCTTGCCGAGATTGGCGCGCGTCTCGATGATCGCGTGGGCCGCCGCGGCCTGCACCAGGGGCAGTTCGGCGTGGACCGCCGGTCGCAGCGCCCCTTCGGCGAACAGCCGCCACAGCTCCGCGCGCCACCGCTCGTACAGTCGCGGCCGCTCACGGGCTATCAGCCCGAGCTGGAAGCCGATGGCGGATTTAGCCCCCACGAGGAGGTCGTACGCCTGGATGGCCCACCTCCCGAGCTGAACGCCACGAGCCGGCCGCCCGGCGCGAGGGCGGCGACGGCGCGGGGGAGCAGCTCCCCGCCGACGGAGTCCAGCACGATGTCCACCGGCTCGCCCCAGGACTCTTCCTCGTACGCCACCACTTCGTCGGCCCCCAGCTCCTTCAGGAACGCCGCCTTCTCCGGTGAACTCGCCGCGGCCACGACACGACCCGCGCCCCGCGCCCTGGCGAGCTGCACGGCGAGGTGCCCCACCCCGCTCGCCGCCCCGGTGACCAGCACCGACTCGCCCGCCGAGGGCCGCGCGGCCTCGTACGCGCCGAGGGCGACGAGCCCGGACCGTACGAGCGCGACGGCGTCGGCCGCGCTCGCGCCGTCCGGTATGTGCGACGCCATGGCGGTACTGAGGAGTGCCCGGTCCGCGTAGCCGTCGCCGAAGCAGAGGCCGGTGACCCGGTCGCCCAGGGAGAAGCCGGTGACGTCCGGGCCGAGCGCGACGACCTCCCCGGCCACCTCGCCGCCTAGGCAAGCGGGCAGCGGCTGCCCGCCCTCGCGCACCTTCCGTACGACGGGCAGCGTGACGCCGATCGCCTCCGTGCGCAGCAGCAGCTCACCGGGGCCGGGGACGGGCATCGGGGCCTCCTCGACGCGCAGGACCTCGGGGCCGCCGTTCTCGTAATACCGGACGCGTCGCACGTCCCACCTCCCGCTGCCATCGCCATCGTTGGGAGCCCCAACGATACACGCTTTCATTGGGAAGCCCAATGTTTTTTCGATAGAGTTTTCCCATGGCCGAGAACCCAGCCGCCCTCGCGCGGATCCAAGCCCTGCCGAGCTGGCTCCTCAACCGCGCCGCCGCCCGCGGCCGCCGACTGGTGAGCGAGGCCCTCGCGCAGGACGGACTGCGCATGCCGCACCATGCCGTGCTCTCCGCCGTCGCCGACCTGGGGCCCGTGGCCCAGGCGGAACTGGGGCGCTCGACGGGCTTCGATCCCAAGGACATGGTCGGATTCCTCAACGACCTGGAGGCGGCGGGGCTCGTCACTCGGGCACCGGACCCGAAGGACCGCCGCAAGAACGCCATCGCCATCACCCCGGCGGGCAGCCGCCGCCTGATCCGGCTCGCCAGGCTGGGCGACGAGGCCAACGAGGAGCTCCTCGCCCCGCTCTCGGTCACCGAGCGCGAACTGCTCCTGGCGCTGCTCGCCCGCGTGGTCGAACCCGAGGCGGACGCCGCCGGGGAATAGAAGGGGTGCGGAACGGAGAGGTGCGGGATGGAAGGGTGCGGGACGGAGGGGTGCGGAACAGAGAGGCACGGGACGGAGGGGTGCGGGACGGGGGGCGGCAGGGCGGGCACGCAGTCGCCCACCCCGCCCGAGGTCAGCCCCTCCCGGCCTCCGCGTGCAGCGCGATCCGGTGGTCGCCCGCGTACACGTTCATGGAGGAGCCCCGGAGGAAGCCGACCAGGGTCAGCCCCGTCTCCGCGGCGAGGTCGACGGCGAGGGAGGAGGGGGCGGAGACGGCCGCGAGCACGGGGATGCCGGCCATCACCGCCTTCTGCGCCAGCTCGAAGGACGCCCGCCCGGACACCAGAAGGATCGCGTCGGAGAGCGGCAGCCGCCCCTGCTGAAGGGCGCGGCCGACGAGCTTGTCGACGGCGTTGTGGCGGCCCACGTCCTCACGCACGTCGATGAGTTCGCCGTCGGGGGTGAAGAGCGCCGCGGCGTGCAGCCCCCCGGTCCGGTCGAAGACGCGCTGCGACGCGCGCAACCGGTCGGGGAGGGCGGCCAGCAGCTCCGGTTCGATGCGGACCGGCAGCGCGTCGGCGATCTCCCAGCGCGTCGTGGTCCGTACGGCGTCCAGGCTCGCCTTGCCGCACAGGCCGCATGACGAGGTGGTGTAGACGTTGCGTTCCAGGGTGATGTCGGGGACCGGGACGCCGGGCGCGAGCCGCACGTCCACCACGTTGTACGTGTTGGACCCGTCCTCGGTCGCCCCCGCGCAGTAGACGATGTTCGCCAGCTCGTCCGCGCTGCCGAGAACGCCCTCGCTCACCAGGAAGCCCGCCGCCAGCGCGAAGTCGTCGCCGGGCGTGCGCATCGTGATGGCCAGCGGTTTTCCGTTCAGCCGGATCTCCAGCGGCTCCTCCATGACGAGCGTGTCCGGACGCGCGCTCACGGCTCCGTCGCGAATGCGGATGACGCGGCGCCGCGCGGTGACCCGTCCCATGTCGATCAGTCCCGTCCGTCCGATGCAGCGTGTACCGTCCGGGGTGGCCCCCGGCACGTCCATTGTCCTGTACGTATAGGAAGAGCGGACGCGCGGTCCGTACCACGTGAATAGCGTGGAAAAGGCGTCGAAAACGCGGATTCACTCTCCATACAGCGGAATATTGTCTACAGTATTCCATACGAGTTGCGTGGCGCGCGGAGCATGCTCGAACTTTCTTGCGAGACGTGCCGCTCAGCCGTCTAAAGTTCGCCGTAGACCGTAGACAGAAACCAACGGAGGGGCCCGATGCTGTCCGCCGGACTGCCACAGGGATCGGTACCGAAACTCGAACGCCCCGGACCACTGCGCGAGCGGGTGTACGAGGCGTTGCTCGACCTGATCACCACGCGCGCCCTACAGCCCGGTCAGCACCTCGTGGAGAGCGAGCTCGCCGGCCACCTCGGCGTCTCCCGGCAGCCCGTGCGCGAGGCGCTCCAGCGGCTCAACACCGAGGGCTGGATCGACCTGCGCCCGGCACAGGGCGCCTTCGTCCACGAGCCCACCGAGGAAGAGGCCGACCAGCTGCTCTCCGTCCGTACGCTGCTGGAGGCCGAAGCCGCCAGGCTCGCCGCGGCGAACGCCACCTCCGCCGGCATCTCGGAGCTGGAGACCCTGTGCGCGCAGGGCGAGGGAGCGGTGCGTGAGGACGACGTCGAGGCGGCCGTCGCCGCCAACGCCGAGTTCCACGCCAAGGTCATGGAGCTGGCCGGAAACGCCGTGCTCACCGAGCTGGCCGGGCAGGTCGGCCGCCGTGTCCGCTGGTACTACAGGCCGATCGCGCGGCAGCGCGGCAAGCAGTCGTGGATCGAGCACCGGGAACTGATCGCCGCGATCACCGCCCGCGACGAGCAGAAGGCGACCGAGATCATGCGCACCCACACGGAGCACACGCGCCTCTCGTACCACGAGCGCGACACCTCGATCTCTTCCTGACCGCGTGCCTTCCTGACCGCGTGCGTTCCTGGCCGCGTGCCTTTCCGATCCTGTGCCTTTCTGATCTCGTGCCTCCCTGGCGAACTTCGACCTGAGCCCGCCGGGGCCGCGCCGCTCGCAGCGTCGGTACGGGCGTACGTACGCCCGTACCGCATGCGCGACGGTACGAGGCCGTGTCGCACGCGCGATCGTACGGTCGTACGG
>NZ_JBHVHQ010000821.1:0-3865 GCF_042800135.1 Streptomyces sp. NPDC057654
GTACGGGGCCTTCGTATAGAGCGCCCGGCAGGCCTTGCACCTGCATTTCCCGCTGGATGGCGGGCGTCTTGCCTTGGACCACAGACGCGTGACTCCCGCGCCGTGCGCCGGAGTTACGTAGATGATCTTACATGTCTTTCAAGCGGAAGACTGATTCAGGGGTGCGAGCCACGAGTCTTGGCGAATTCCACCAGCCCGGCGAAGCTTCCGGCAGTCAGTGTGAGGTGCGGACCGTCCGGGTTCTTGCTGTCCCGGACCAAGAACTCACCCGTGGCCGTCGCGTGTTCCGGTGCCCACTCGATGCACTCCGCGCCCTGCCCGTTGCTGTAACTGCTCTTCACCCAGCCCAGGTACGAAGCGTTCTCGTCAGGAGTCAAAGTCATCCTCATACTCTTTCAGGTACCTGTGGAGCAGAGCCACGCTCTCCCTGGTATCGAGGGCCTTCGACCGGGCGATGTCCAGAAGCGTTGTCAGCTCCAGCACGTCGGCCGGGGCGTCCACCGATGTGCCGGAGGCGAACGACTCGACGTAAGCGAAGGTCACGCCGTCCCGTCGCGTGAGCAGGCTCAAGCTACCGCCCAGCAAGGGGTGGACTCCACGAGAAAAGGGGAGTACTTGGATCCGGACCGCACTGTTCTTCTCGATCACGTCGAGTGTGTGCCGGATCTGTTCCGCCATGATGGCCGGGCCGCCGACGGGGCGGCGTAGGGCCGCCTCGTCCATGATCGCCCAGTACAGCGGGGGCGTTTGCGACTCCAGTACCTCGCGACGGTGTACCCGTGCGTTCACCTGCAATGCGACCTTCTCGGCATCCTTGCCGGGCATCGACTCGACGAACAGAGCAGACGTGTACGCCTCCGTCTGGAGCAGACCAGGTACGACGCTGCTGTTGAAGGTCTGGATGCGGGCGGCGCGCTTCTCCTCATCCAATACCTTCCGTCCATAGACAGGGACCTCGGCGGCGATAGCCACTGCCAGCAGGTCGGAAAACAGCCCGTCCGTCCCGTAGAAGTCGTCAAGGGCCTCCGCCAGTGCGGCGGACGGGAGTTGCTCCCCTCGCTCGACACGGCTCAGGTATGTGTGCGGGTACCCCAACTTCTCGGCGAGCCCGCGCAGTGACAGACCGGTCTTCGCTCGTGCCCGTGCCGCTCGGTTGGCCAGCATTCCCGCTGGTGAAGCAGGCATTACGTTGGCATCCGGCTCCAGTTCCACCCAACGCCCCCTCTCAAGAGATTGTGTACTCAGGGTACTTGGTTACGCACTTTCCGTGTGCGGAGTCTGTTCTTCCGGTAAGAGTGAGACGTCCCGCCGGGACCGAGAGGTGAACGCCCAACTGCTGCCCTGAACGGACAGCTTGGTTCTCTTCGTACTCGCCCGGCGCACAGGATCGACAACAGTGGGAATCGAGGAAGTCATGAGCACTGCGACCGCCCTTCCATTCGGGGTCCGGCATCTGGTGTCGCCGCCGGAGAGCATCAACGAGGCTCCGGTGATCACCTACAGCGACGCGCTCCAGATGAACGTGTCCGCAGCGGGCAACCCGTGGCACGCGATCACGGCGGAGATGCCCGAGACGCAGACCGAGACCAGCAATGGCGACAGCAGCGCCCCGGGTTCCGACAGCGGAACCGACCTGTACTGACATGGGATCGATCCTCATCCTCACGGGCCGGGACGATCTCACGGCCGACGCTGTGGTCGAGGAGTTGGGGAGGAGGGGTGAGGAGGTCATCAGGTTCGACACCGCTGACTTCCCCACCGCTTCCCGTCTGGCCGTCTCCCTCACCAGGGACGGCTGGGCGGGGGTGCTCGCCGGCTCCCGAGCCGTCAGGCTCGAAGCGGTCAAGTCGGTGTGGTGGCGGCGGCCGAATGAATTCCGTACACCCGACGCCTGGCCCGGTCACGCGCGGGCGCTGGCCGTGTCCGAGGCGCGGTCCGGGCTGCTGGGTGTGCTTGGTTCCCTGCCCGTTCGCTGGATCAACCATCCCGCGGCCGATGCTGCTGCGAACTACAAGCCGAGGCAGCTCGCTGTTGCAGCACGCGTCGGACTCGACGTGCCCCGGTCCGTGATCACATCCGACCCCGGCCATGCCCGCGAGTTCATCGGGGCCGGTCAGGTCGTCTACAAGGGGCTCGGAGGCGGGGTGCTCGGGCCCGGAGGCAAGCGGCAGTTTCTCCCTGTGGCGCTCGTATCCGCCGACGAGGTGGATGACGGGGTGGCCGGTACCGCCCACCTGTTCCAAGAGCGCGTGCCCAAGGCGTTCGAGGTGCGGCTGACCGTTATCGGGAGCCGGATGTTCGCTGTCGCCATCCATGCCGGGAGCGAGGCCGCGCGACTCGACTGGCGGTCCGATTACCGGTCCCTCGCCTACGAGCCCGTGGACGTACCCTCCGAGGTGGCGAAGGGCGTCCGGCGGCTCATGGATGAACTCGGCCTGTACTTCGGGGCTCTCGACTTCGCTGTGACGCCTGCCGGACGGTGGGTGTTCTTCCAGGTGAACCCCAACGGCCAATGGCACTGGCTCGCCGTCAAGGCCGGTATCCCGCTCGTCGAGGCGATGGCCGGCGCACTGCAAGGGGAATCGCAAGGGGTATCCGCATGACCGCAAAGCCCCCGTGGGCCGAAGCCGCGTCCGTGCTCGCCGATGAGGTGACCGCCGACGCGCCTGACTGGCGTGAAGCGGTGAGCAACACCCCTCGTCACGTGCTGGTGCCCCGGTGGTGGCGGCGCATCCCCAACAGCGCGACCCAGGAATGGGAGTTGGTGAACCTTCCCGAGGGTTCCCCGCAACGACTGCGTGCCGTGTACTCGAACGAGACGCTGGTGACCCGCGTCGGGCCCCTGCACGCCGACCACGCGAAGCCGGAGCGGCGGGGGAGTGGTGACCCCACGTCGTCGTCTACCCTGCCGGGGCTCATCGTGTCGATGGCGGAACGGCTCGGCGCCGGGCCCGGTGACCGGGTGCTGGATGTCGGTACCGGCTCGGGCTACTCCGCCGCGCTGTTCGGGTATCGCTTCGGCGACGCGAACGTGACCAGTGTGGATGTCGACCCGTACCTGGTCGGCGCCGCCCGCGACCGTCTCGCCGGCTTCGGGCGCAAGCCCTGTGCGGCGGCGATCGACGCGACGGGGGAACTGCCCGACACCGCGTACGACCGCATCATGGCGACCGTGTCCGTACGGCCCGTTCCCGCGTCGTGGCTCCGTGCGCTGCGCCCCGGCGGGCGGCTGGTGACGACCGTCGCCGGTACCGCTCTCCTGATCGCGGCGGACATGGGGGAGGACGGCGTAGCCCGGGGCGCGGTGCAGCCGGATCCCGCGACGTTCATGGAGGCGCGGCGGCAGGCGGACTACCCGCCGAAGCTCGACGAGGTGTTCGCGGGCGCGCGGGTGCGCGAGGGCGACGAGGTGCGGGCCTCGTACGGGCCGATCCCGGACCTGTGGCGGGAATGGGCGCTGCGCTACCTGTTCGAGTTGGACACGCCGGGCGTCGAGACGCGCGCGGCCGCCTACGGCGACGGTCGCCGCATCGTCTGGCTGCTCGCCGCTGACGGATCATGGGCGCGCGCCGAGGACAGTACCCGCCCGCTCATCCATCAGGGCGGTCCCCGTCGGCTCTGGGACGCGCTGGAGGGCGTCAGCCGTAGGTGGGAGGAGAACGGACGGTTTCCCTTGCGCGCCATGCGGGCCGAACTCAGTGCCGAGGGCGGCACGCTTCACGCTCCCGGAGATTCCTGGTCGTTTCCCGTCTGACGGCCATGAGCCTCCAGGGAACGCCGAAGGCCCCGTAGGCGGCGCCGAGTCCGGGGCGGTCGGTTGGTGGGCCGGGCGGGCGTGGGCCCTGGAGGTCGCGCTGGGGGGCGG
>NZ_JBHVHQ010000822.1:0-3857 GCF_042800135.1 Streptomyces sp. NPDC057654
ACCGCTGGGAGGTGCCCCCTGACAGGCTGGATTGGGGCGCCGTCCAGTGGTGAGGGGGTACGAGTCAGCGGCGGCGGCGGTGTAGGGCTACCGCTGCCGCGGCGGCGCCGGCCAGGGCGCCTGCTCCTGCCGCGGCGGGGATGCCCACACGCGCCGCCTTGCGGCCCGTGCGGTAGTCGCGGAGGCGCCAGCCGCGTTCGCGGGCGTGTTTGCGCAGGTGGCTGTCCGGGTTGACGGCATAGGGGTGGCCGACGATCGAGAGCATCGGGATGTCGTTGGCCGAGTCGCTGTACGCGGCGCAGCGGGCCAGGTCCAGGTTCTCGGCCGTGGCCAGGGCCCGTACCGCCTCCGCCTTCGCCGGGCCGTGCAGCGGCTCGCCGACCAGCTTGCCCGTGTAGACGCCGCCGATCGACTCGGCGACGGTGCCCAGCGCCCCGGTCAGGCCGAGCCGGCGGGCGATGATCGTCGCGGTCTCGACGGGCGCCGCCGTCACCAGCCAGACCCGCTGGCCCGCGTCGAGGTGGGCCTGGGCCAGTGCGCGGGTGCCCGGCCAGATGCGCTCGGCCATGTACTCGTCGTAGATCTCTTCGCCGATGGACATCAGCTCCGAGACGCGGTGCCCCTTGACGATGGACAGGGCGCTGTCGCGCGCGTCCTGCATGTGTTCGGGGTCCTCGACCCCGGCCAGCCGGAACCATGCCTGCTGCCAGGCGAAGCGGACCAGCTCGCGTTTGCGGAAGAAGTGCCTCTTATAGAGGCCGCGGCCGAAGTGGAAGAGGGCCGCGCCCTGCATCACGGTGTTGTCGAGGTCGAAGAACGCCGCCGCCTTCTCGTCGCCGACCACCGGGAACTCCGGTTCGGCGGAAGCGGTGGAGCCATCAGCGGATTCGGAAGAGTCGGTTGGCTCAGGGTTCTCGGCGGGGTCCAGGGAGGCGGGCTCTAGTCCCTCCTCCGCTGCCGTGTCGGGAGTGTCGTGCGCGGACTTGCGGGCTGCCTCCGCCGCCGCCTCGCCGGCCAGCACGCTGCGTGCGGTGGCGGAGCGCCTACGGGGGGTGAGCCATCCCAGTGCGGCCATGGCGCGAGCATAGCCAGTTTGTTCGGTGCGGCCGGACTCGGAACGAATCGGACGCGTGAACTTCCCGCCACGCTCCGGTTACCCTCCGAGTGCTTTGCGCAACCGCGCGGGGTCCACTCGCCAGAAGTCGTGCTGGGCGCCGTCCACCAGGATCACCGGGATCTGCTCCCAGTATTGGCGGTGCAGTTCCGCGTCCTGCGTAATGTCTTTCTTTTCCCAGCTCGCGCCGAGTTCCCCGCAGACCCGCTCGATGACCGCCTCCGCGTCGTCGCAGAGATGGCAGCCGGGTTTACCGATCAGGGTCACCGTGCTGTTGGCGGGATTCTTACGGGCCGGGCGGCGCAGCAACGGGGTCATGCGGTCATTGTGCCCGGTGCGGGGGTGTCGGGGGATGGGCCCCGGGGTCTTGGGCGGGTGTCGCGCCGCGCTCCCGGTTCTCTCTCCGTATGTCTCTCCGTATGTCTCCCGGACCGGCGTCAAGCGGTCGGTAAGGGTGCCCGGGGCGACTACCATGGTGGGCGATTTGTTGGTGTCCGGGGGCATAGCAGTGAGGGGTGAGGGTGCGTGCTCCCTTCGGTGAACCCGCGATACGGCTGTGGTCGCGGTGGCGCGGGTGATGGTTCCCGGAAGTGGCCGAAAGAGCGCGTGACGCCTGTCACTTTGCTCGGACAAAGCGGACACCATCTTTGTGCACGCGTTCACAAAGACATAGCCTGCATTCGACGGGGCGGTCCTGCGACAAGATGCCGCCCGCAGCCCCGCGCTACCCGCAGGAGCACCGTGGCAACTGGCCGAACTCACCGACCGGCGACCCGAAGCCGAGGGATTCCCGAGGCCACCGTCGCCCGGCTTCCGCTGTATCTGCGTGCGCTGACCGCGCTTTCCGAGCGTTCGGTCCCCACGGTCTCGTCCGAGGAACTCGCAGCCGCCGCGGGGGTCAACTCCGCGAAGCTGCGCAAGGATTTCAGCTACCTCGGCTCGTACGGCACCCGGGGCGTCGGTTACGACGTCGAGTATCTCGTCTACCAGATCTCGCGCGAGCTCGGCCTGACCCAGGACTGGCCGGTCGTGATCGTCGGTATCGGCAACCTCGGGGCGGCGCTCGCCAATTACGGCGGCTTCGCCTCCCGCGGCTTCCGGGTCGCGGCCCTCATCGACGCCGATCCGGCCATGGCCGGCAAGCCGGTCGCCGGCCTCCCGGTCCGGCACACCGACGAGCTCGAAGCGATCATCAGCGACAACGGGGTCTCCATCGGCGTCATCGCCACCCCGGCCGGCGCGGCCCAGCAGGTCTGCGACCGGCTCGTCAATGCCGGGGTCACCTCGATCCTCAACTTCGCGCCGACCGTGCTGACCGTGCCCGACGGCGTGGACGTGCGGAAGGTCGACCTCTCCATAGAGCTCCAGATCCTCGCCTTCCACGAGCAGCGCAAGGCCGGCGAGGAAGCTGAGTCCTCGGCGTCCGCGGCGTCCGCCGCGGCTGTGGCGACGCCGCCTCCGGTGGCCCGTACGGCCATGGGTTCCGGCAACGGAAAGGGACCCGACGGCGACGTACCCGCCGTGATGCCGGCATGAGCGGGTTCAGGGAACGGACCATCCACCACGACGTCCCCCGCGCGGGGCGGCCCGAGCGAAGCGAGGAGAGGGCATGAGCCTCCTGGTCGTCGGCCTGAGCCACCGCAGCGCGCCGGTCAGCGTGCTGGAGCGCGCGGCCCTCGCGGCGGACGCGCAGGCGAAGCTGTTGCACGACACCCTCGCCGCCGAACCCGCCGCCGAGGCGGCGGCCCTCGCCACCTGCAACCGCATCGAGCTGTACGCGGACGTGGACAAGTTCCACGCGGGCGTCGCCGAGCTGTCCACCCTGCTCGCCCGGCACACGGGCATAGGGCTGGAGGAGCTGACGCCCCACCTCTACGTGCACTACGAGGACCGGGCCGTCCACCACCTCTTCTCGGTGGCCTGCGGGCTCGACTCGATGGTCGTCGGCGAGGGCCAGATCCTCGGCCAGATCAAGGACGCGCTCGCCCTCGGCCAGGAGCTGCACACGGCCGGGCGGCTCCTCAACGACCTCTTCCAGCAGGCCCTGCGGGTCGGCAAGCGCGCGCACAGCGAGACCGGCATCGACAAGGCCGGCCAGTCGCTGGTCACGTTCGGCCTGGAGCAGCTCGCCGACGGCGCGCCCGTCGCCCAGTGGGCGCGCGGCAAGCGCGCCCTGATCATCGGCGCCGGTTCCATGTCCTCGCTCGCCGCCGCCACCCTGGCCCGCGCCGGAGTCGCCGAACTGGCTGTCGCCAACCGGACGCAGGCGCGTGCCGAGCGGCTCGCGGCCGCGCTCACCGAGCCCGGCGGGCCGGGCGCGGCGACCGGGCTCAGGGCCCGCGCCGTGCCGATGGCCGACATGGCGGCCGAGCTCGCCCAGGCCGACGTCGTCGTCTCCTGTACGGGCGCCACCGGGCTGGTCCTCACGGTCGAGTCGGTGCTGTCGGCCCTCACCGAGCGGCTGGCGGCCGGAACCGATACCCAAGACGGCACAGACCGTGAAGACGCGGCTTGCCCCCTCGGGCTCGCCGACGACGGCCGCCGCGCCGCGCCGCTGCTGCACCTTCTCGACCTCGCGATGCCGCGCGACGTGGACGCCGCCGCGCACCGCGTCGAGTACGTACGGCTCGTCGACATCGAGTCGCTCGCCGAGGCGTCCGCCGACGCGCCCATGGCCTCCGACGTGGACCGGGTCCGCGCGATCGTCGCGGACGAGGTCGAGGCGTTCGGGGCCGCGCAGCGC
>NZ_JBHVHQ010000823.1:0-3853 GCF_042800135.1 Streptomyces sp. NPDC057654
CGAGTGTCGCGTCGGGTGGGGGCCGGGTTCCACTGCTCCGGTGGGATGGCGCTCCTCGTATGGGTGGAGAGTCGCTGGTCAGCCGGGCTTCGGCAGGAGAGCGAGTCGTGCGAGTGCTGTGGTGATCTCGTCGGTCCACGGCCAGTGTCGGGCGAGGCAGAGGATGTGACGTCTGCCAGCCGTGACGAGCTGGGCGGCAGGGGAGAAGGGGCGGAGCCGGAGTCGGCGGGGTTCCCAGAGCCGGGCTTTCCCGGTCAGGGTGAGCATGGGCATCCAGGCCAGCAGGTTGTGACGGAGCAGTGATCTTCAGGGGGCTGGGCTTGAAGCTTTCCCTTGATCGTGGACACCTGGAGACTGGGGTCTGAGAGGTTTCAGAGGAAGTAGTGCCAGGTGGGAAGCAAGTACACGAAGCGGTACTCGGACGAGTACAAGCGGGACGCGATCGGCCTAGCCTCGATCTTTCGTGACGGTCCGTTGGGTTCTTCGGCGGGCCGTTTCGGTTGTTCGGGTCGGTGGTGGGCACGCGGATGGCCCGGCTGTCGCGTCGGGTGGGCGCCGGGTTCCACGTCGCCGGTCGGGGTAATGGTGCTCGCAGGGACGGGAACGTGCTGGTCAGCCTGGGTTCGGGAGAGCTTCGAGTCGCGCCAGGGCGTCGGTGATCACGTCGGTCCAGGGCCAGTGGCGTGCGAACCGCAGGTGCCGGCGGCGGGCGGTCGTGACGAGCTGGGCGGCGGCGGAGAGAAGGCGGAACCGGAGACGGCGGGGTTCCCACCTGCGGATTTCGCCGGTCAGAGCGAGCATCGGCATCCAGGCCAGCAGGTCCAGGGCAAGCTGGAGGATCTCCAGCCAGATCTGGTTCTGCGCAGTGTCGTGCAGGGGCAGGTTGCGCAGGCCGGTGGCCCGCGCGGCCCGGATGCGGTCCTCGGCCCGCGCCCGCCGGCGGTGCCGCAGTTCCAGTGCCGCGATCGGCATGGCGGTGGTGTTGGTGGCGAAGCAGGTCAGCCGCAGTCCGTCGGCGTCGGTGATCCACAACTGGGTGCCGGGGTGGGGCCGTTCCTTGCGGACGATCAGCCGCATTCCCTTCGGCCAGCCCTTGAGGCAGTCGCCGGACAGTTCGGCGACCCAGGCGCCCTCCCGGATCTCGCCGCCGGGCTCGGCCGCTGCAGTCCAGGCCGTGGCGGGAACCTTGAGGACGGTCTGGCGGATCTGCTCGGTGATGGTCATGCCGACCGAGTACGACAGCCACCGGCCGCGCCGGGCGAGCCAGGCGACGAACTCGTGGGTGCCGCCTGCGGAGTCGGTACGGATCAGGGTGCGGCGTCCGCGCCGGTACTTCTTCGGCAGTTGTGCCAGGGCGAGCTGGGCCGTGGTGATGTGGTCGGCGGCGGTGTTGCTGCCCGCGTTGCCCGGCCTGAGCAGGGAGGCCACCGGCTCACCGCTCCCGCCGCTTCCGTGGTCGACGAACCCCATCAGAGGATGGTGTCCGAAGGTCTTCTTCCAAGTCGCGGTGGCGTCCTGCTTCTCGGAGTGGGCCAGCACGAGTACCCCGTCCAGGTCCACGGTCACCTGCCCCGCGGCATCCGGCGCCGCAGTACCGGCCAGCTTCCAGACGCGCTGCGGCCCGAGCGGCCCGTATCGCGGACAGGGCCTTCGGCCCGGCTGCGGCAAGAGTGCCGATCAGGCGGGAGACCGTGGGGTCGGAGGCCACCGGCCCGAACACGCCGGGCTCGGCCCGCAGCATCCCGACATCCGCGAGGCAGTCACCGCCCAGCGCCACCGCGAGGGCCACGTCCAGGAGGATCTTGCCCGGATCGTGCACCGCCCGTGAACGCCGCCACGGCGCAAGCACCGTCGATACCTCCCGGTCCAGCCCGGCCTTGCGGACGGTCTCGACCAGCAGAACCGCCCCGGCCTGCGACACCACCCCATGACCACCGCCCTCGACGCGGACACGTGGGTAGGAACCGATACGCTTCTTCACCTGGGAAGTGCCTCCGACGGTGGCGGGAACAGGGATCTCGACAATCCTCATTCTTGCTGGTCAGCAGTTCAGCGCACCTTCGGTGCGCGCCGGGGGCGCAGTAAATCGTGTGGCGCGCGCCGTGGGGTGCTTCTGCCCGCCCTGACCAGGGATGTTGTGGGTTCGGGATGGTGGGAGGGCTGTTTCCGGTCGAAACCGATGCCTCTGTGATGCTGTGCAGCTCGCTGGTGAGCATGGTGCTGGGGGCCGTCCACGGGAACCGTGGAGTGTTGCTGCGGAGCACGTGCGTCAGAATTCCTGATTCACCCTGGCCCTCCCGGAACGGCATACCCGGCTGTCCGGCGAGGGAGGGAGCAAGACCGTGGACGTGCTGCACGAACGTTGTGCCGGCCTCGACGTCAGCAAGAAGGACGCCAAGCTGTGCGTGAGGACCCCGAGCGCCAAGCGCCGGGGATCGTTCACGAGCCAGACCACGACCTGGGGCGCGACGACCAACGCGGTCCTCGCCCTGCGCGAGCACCTGCTCGCCGGGCGGGTCACGCTGGTCGTGATCGAGGCGACCTCGGACTACTGGAAGCCTTATTACTACGTCCTGGCCGACGAGTTGAACGTCATCCTGGTCAACGCCCGGCAGGTCAAGAACCTGCCCGGCCGCAAGACCGATGTCTCGGACGCGGCCTGGCTGGCCCAGCTCGGCGCCCACGGCCTGGTCCGGCCCTCGTTCGTGCCGCCCCAGCCGGTGCGGGAGCTGCGGGATCTGACCCGCGCCCGCACGGTCGTTGCCCGTGAACGCTCCCGGGTAGTTCAGCGGCTGGAGAAACTCCTGGAGGACACCGGTATCAAGCTCTCCGCGGTCGCCTCCGACATCATGGGCGTCTCCGGCCGGGCCATGCTCGAAGCCCTCATCGCCGGCGAACGCGACCCACAGATCCTGGCGGAGCTGGCCAAGCGCCGGATGCGCAACAAGATCCCCGAACTCACCGAGGCCCTGACCGGCCGCTTCCGCGAACACCACGCGTTCCTGGCCCGGTTGCACCTGGACCAGTACGACCAGCACACCGTGATGATCGACCAGCTCACCACACGGATCGGGGAGGCGATGGCCCCCTTTCGCCCCGCGCTCGACCTGCTCGACACCATCCCCGGAGTCAACCGGCACACCGCCGAAGTGATCGTCGCGGAGACCGGCGGGGACATGCGCCGGTTCGCCTCCGCCAAACACCTCGCGTCCTGGGCCAGGGTCTGCCCCGGCCACCACGAGTCCGCCGGCCGCACCAAGAACACCAAGACCCGGCCCGGTAACCCCTACCTCAAGGCCGCCCTGGGCCTGGCCGCGTTCAGCGCCGCCCAGGCCAAGAACACCTACCTGCAGGCCCGCTTCAAACGCCTGGCCCCACGCCGCGGCCCGCTCCGGGCCCTGGTCGCCGTCGAACACTCCATCATCACCGCGGTCTGGCACATGCTCACCGACAACGCCGCCTACCACGAGCTGGGCGGCGACCACCTCACCCGGCGCGACCCCGAACGTGCCACCCGCCAGGCCGTCAGCCGCCTCAACCAGCTCGGCTACACCGTCACCCTCAACCCCATCGAGAGCACGGCCACAGCCTGAACCAAGGCCGCACGCCCAGCACCCCACCACAACCGGGCGCTCAACCCTGCCCATGCCCACCATGACCTGCAGATATTTACGCGTCAGAGGCATTTTCCGTTTACCTGACCATCCGTCGGACAGCCCACTTCATGAAAGGACGAGGCTAGTACTCCAGCAGTACTTCGTGGCTTGGCCTGGGCAAACGCCGAGCGGTGGGAGTGTAGCGGGCAGCCCGCCCTCACGGACGGCTTCTGCCCGTCCGCCCCTCGAAGGAGTGC
>NZ_JBHVHQ010000824.1:0-3852 GCF_042800135.1 Streptomyces sp. NPDC057654
AGGCCGTCGAGGTGATCAGCGACGAGTCGCTGGACCTGCGCTGGTTCGCATACGACGAGGTGGCGGGGGTGGCCGACGCGTCGGTCGTGCGCCTGATGGAACGTACGCGCGCGCTGCTCTGACGCGTCCTTCCTCAGCGGAGAGGGCGGCCGGCGCCCGGCGGCGATGCCGGGGCGCCGGGCTCTCCCCCGGTCACTCGCTGCGGGCCGCGGGCAGGTGCGGCAGCCGGTCCGCGGCGACCACGCCTTCCAGGTAGCCCCGCGCCCGCTCGGTGCGCGGGTAGGACTCCAGGAGCCGCCAGAAGCGCGGGCCGTGCCCCGGTACGAGCAGGTGGGCGAGTTCGTGGACGAGTACGTAGTCCACGACGTACTCCGGCATGCCCTGGAGGCGGTGCGAAAGGCGGATGCTGCCCTCGGCGGGCGTGCAGGAGCCCCACCGGGTGTTCTGGTTGGTGACCCAGCGGACGGAGGCGGGGCGGGCGCGGCCGCCGAGGTACTGGTCGGAGAGGCGCTCCGCGCGCTCGGCCAGCTCGGAGTCGCCCAGCATGCGCTTGTTCTCCTGCGCGGCGAGCTTCTCCAGCATCACACCCACCCAGCGCTGCTCCTCGGCCTCGGACATCCGGGCCGGGATGAGGACCACGGTGCGGTCGCCCTCGCGGTAGGCCGAGACCGTTCTGCGTCGGCGGGTGCTCCGGCGGACCTCGACCGCGTTCGGCCCGGACGAGCGGGCCTGCGGGCTCGGGGCGCTGCGCGGTGATCTTGCGGCACTGTGCAGAGGGTCGACGGACACGCCTCGACGTTACCCGCTGGCGGCGACGGAAGTCCCGACCTCGCTCGGTTGTCGGGGGAAACACTCATCGGAGTGCACTACTTGTACGACTAACGAGCCCCCCTGTGGATAACTTCCGGCGGCGCCGCGGCGGGCCGCGCATGCTGGGTCCCGACCGATGGGGGAGGCGATCATGCATCCGATGATCAAGCCCGCGCTGCGGCGCGGCTGGCGCAACCGCGACACCGTGCAGTTCGGGGTCGCGCCCGCACACGCCGTGGTGCTGGGCCCGGTGGACACGGCGACGGGGAGCTTCCTCGATCTGCTGGACGGGACGCGCGGCCTGCCGCTGCTGCGCGCGCAGGCCAAGGCGATGGGGCTGCCCGAGGGCCGGGCGGACTCGCTGGTGGAGCGGCTGGCGGCGGCCGGTCTGCTGGACGATCCGCTGGGCGGCGGGGAGCCGGCGGCCCAGCTGCGCGATACGGGTCCGGCCCTGGACCGGCTGCGGCCCGACCTGGCGGCGCTCTCCGTGCTGCACCCGGAGCCGGGCGGCGCGCTGCGGCTGCTGGGGGCGCGCCGGGCGATGCGGGTGCAGGTGCGGGGCGCGGGGCGGGTGGGAGCGGCGATCGCCGCGCTGCTGTCGGCGTCGGGGGTGGGCCAGGTCGATGTGCTGGAAGGGGGATGTGTCGAGCCGTGGGACACGATTCCGGGCGGGGTCCGCGCCGAGCAGGTCGGGGAGCGGCGCGACGCCGCGGCCCGGCGGGTCGTGCGGCAGTCCGCTCCGGGGCCGCGGCCCCGCGCCCGGCCGCAGGGGGACGCTCCACCCGGCCGGACGGGGGTGTCCGACGGCGCGAAGCAGCCGCCGTTGTCGCTGGTGGTGATCGCGCCGCGGGACGGCCTCGCGGCGTACGCGCCGGATCCGGCCGTGGCCGAGCCCTTCGTCACGTCCGGGACGCCTCATGTGTACGCGGGTGTCGTCGAGTGCACGGGGGTGGTGGGGCCGCTGGTGGTGCCGGGCGGGTCGGCGTGTGCGGGCTGTCTGGAGCTGGGCCGGGCCGAGCGCGATCCCACGTGGCCCCGGATGCTCACCCAGTGGCGGTCGGGGCGGGCGGTGGGGGTGCCGTCCTGCGATGCCGCGCTCGCTACGGTGGTGAGTGGGCTGGCGGCCGTCCAGGCGCTGGCCTTCCTCGACGGCCGGCCGCCGGACTCGGCGGGGACCCGGCTGGAGGTGGCGCTGCCGGGCGCGGGCTGGGCTCCACGGCGTATCGCTCCGCATCCGGCATGCTCGTGCGGGGCGGCGGGATCGGCCCATCCTGAATGCGCCTCGGCCTCGAAGCCGTTGCACGGGACAATGGTCGGGTAACAGTCGTACTCGGCGTGGCTGTTCAGGTAGTTGGAGGGGTGCATGTCTGATCTTCCCCGCAAAGCGGTCACCCGCACCGCCAAGTTGGCCGCGTTGCCGCTGGGCTTCGCGGGCCGCGCCACCTGGGGGCTCGGCAAGCGGATCGGCGGCCGGTCGGCGGAGCTGGTGGGGCGCGAGCTGCAACAGCGCACGGCCGAGCAGCTGTTCAAGGTGCTCGGCGAGCTGAAGGGCGGCGCGATGAAGTTCGGGCAGGCCCTGTCGGTCTTCGAGTCGGCGCTGCCCGAGGAGATCGCCGGGCCGTACCGGGCCGCGCTGACCAAGCTCCAGGAGGCCGCGCCGCCGATGCCGACCCGCTCGGTGCACGCGGCGCTGGCGGAGCGGCTCGGCGAGGACTGGCGGGAGCTCTTCACGGAGTTCGAGGACCAGCCGTCCGCCGCCGCGTCGATCGGGCAGGTGCACCGGGCGGTGTGGCACGACGGGCGCGAGGTCGCGGTCAAGGTGCAGTATCCGGGGGCCGGCGAGGCGCTGCTGTCGGACCTCACGCAGCTGAGCCGCTTCGCGCGGCTGCTGGGCCCGCTGATCCCGGGCATGGACATCAAGCCGCTCATCTCGGAGCTGCGCGACCGGATCTCCGAGGAGCTGGACTACGAGCTGGAGGCGCGGGCCCAGCGGGCGCACGCGCGGGAGTTCGCGCAGGACCCGGACGTGGTGGTGCCGGACGTGGTGCACCAGGGCGACCAGGTGCTGATCACGGAGTGGATGGGCGGGCTGCCGCTCTCCGAGGTGATAGAGCGCGGCAGCCAGGAGGAGCGGGACCGGGCCGGGCAGCTGCTGGCGCGCTTCCTCTTCTCGGGCACGGCCCGCACGGGGCTGCTGCACGCCGACCCGCATCCGGGCAATTTCCGGCTGCTGACGGGCGACGACGACAGTCCGCCGGAGTCGTGGCGGCTGGGCGTGCTGGACTTCGGCACGGTGGACCGGCTGCCGGACGGGCTGCCGCCGACGATCGGCACGGCGCTGCGGATGACGCTGGACGGTCAGGCGGACGGGGTTTTGGACCTGCTGCGCGAGGAGGGGTTCGTCAAGCCGTCGATCGAGCTGGATCCGGAGGCGGTGCTGGACTATCTGCTGCCGATCATCGAGCCGGCGCAAGTGACGAAGTTCACGTTCTCGCGGGGCTGGATGCGGGCCCAGGCGGCGCGGATCGCGGACCCGCGCTCCCCCGCGCACCAGCTGGCCCGGCAGCTCAATCTGCCGCCCTCGTATCTGCTGATACACCGGGTGACGACGAGCACCATCGGGGTGCTGTGTCAGCTCGGGGCGTCGGTGCGGCTGCGGGACGAGCTGGAGGCGTGGGTGCCGGGGTTCGGCGCGGGCGAGGAGTCCGAGGAAGCGTCCGAGGAGGCCCCCGCCTGAGCAGAGGCCGGGCCTGCGCCCGGTCCGGGGTCCGGTCCGCTCTCACCACCAGGGCGAGTCGAGGCGCCCTTCGATGGATCTGATGTTGGCGCGGGCGCAGTCGTCGCAGAAGAAGCGGCGGACGCCGTTCTCGACGGAGCAGGTCCAGGTCGGCGGCGTCCGGTCGGCGGCGGTGCCGCACAGGGCGCACACGGCGGGAGTTCCAGGGTCCGAAGGCATTTGTTCATGCGTCTTCTGTTCCACTCCCCGACGATATCCCCGCGAACGGTTCGTGCGGGGCACAACTCGATCGAACACCCGAGCGA
>NZ_JBHVHQ010000825.1:0-3850 GCF_042800135.1 Streptomyces sp. NPDC057654
AGTACGCGTACTCAGGCGCCGCAAGCGGAAGGACTATTTCCCCCGGTACCCCGCCACCGGAAAGGTGCCCAGGTGACAGGGGGTACGCGGGTGATTTCGGTGGTGTGAGGCAGTGCGCTTCAGCTGCGCGTTCAGACCGGCCAGTACGTCGTGCGCCACGCCGCCGGGCCGGGGTGCGGGAGCCGCCGGCCCGGGACCGTACGGGCCGGGTCGGCCCACGCGTCGCGGCCCTTCCCGTCCGGCGCGGCCTCCGGCGCGGACGCCGCGCGGGCCTGCACCACCGCGAGAGCGGCGGCCAACTCCTCGGGGGTCGGATTGCCCCGTACAACCTTGATCACTACGGCCTCCTTACGACGCAACGGCGCTACGCACAGCGGGTACGGCTATCCGCGGCTACAGCGGGATGTTCCCGTGCTTCTTCGGCGGCAGCGACTCGCGCTTGTCGCGCAGCGCGCGCAGCCCCCGCACCACATGCCGACGCGTCTCGGACGGCATGATCACGGCGTCGACGTAGCCGCGCTCGGCCGCCACGTACGGGTTGAGGAGCGCGTCCTCGTACCCCGCGATCAGCTCCTGGCGCACCTCGTCCTGCGCCTCGGGCGTCGGGGCCGCGGCGATCGTGCGGCGGTGCAGGATGTTCACCGCGCCCTGCGCGCCCATGACCGCGATCTGCGCCGTCGGCCAGGCCAGGTTGAGGTCCGCGCCCAGGTGCTTGGAGCCCATGACGTCGTACGCGCCGCCGAACGCCTTCCGCGTGATCACCGTGATCAGCGGGACCGTCGCCTCGGCGTAGGCGTAGATCAGCTTCGCGCCGCGCCGGATGATCCCGCCGTACTCCTGGTCGACGCCGGGCAGGAAGCCGGGCACGTCGACGAAGGTCAGCACCGGCACGTTGAAGGCGTCGCAGGTGCGCACGAAGCGCGCGGCCTTCTCCGAGGCGTCGATGTCCAGACAGCCCGCGAACTGCATCGGCTGGTTGGCGACGATGCCCACCGGGTGGCCCTCGACGCGGCCGAAGCCGGTGACGATGTTCGGCGCGAAGAGCGCCTGCGTCTCCAGGAACTCGCCCTCGTCCAGCACGTGCTCGATGGCGGTGTGCATGTCGTACGGCTGGTTCGCGGAGTCCGGGATGAGAACGTCCAGCTCGCGGTCCTCGTCCGAGGTCTCCAGGTCCGCCTCCTCGGGGAAGGCGGGCGGCGCGGAGAGGTTGTTGGACGGCAGGTAGGACAGCAGCGCCTTGACGTAGTCGATGGCGTCCTTCTCGTCGCCCGCCATGTGGTGCGCGACGCCCGAGGTCGTGTTGTGCGTACGGGCGCCGCCGAGCTGCTCGAAGGCGACGTCCTCGCCGGTGACCGTCTTGATGACGTCCGGGCCGGTGATGAACATGTGCGAGGTCTGGTCGACCATCACCGTGAAGTCGGTGATCGCGGGGGAGTAGACCGCGCCGCCCGCGCAGGGCCCCACGATCAGGCTGATCTGCGGGATCACGCCGGAGCCGTGCACATTGCGGCGGAAGATCTCGGCGAACAGGCCCAGCGCCGCGACGCCCTCCTGGATGCGGGCGCCGCCGCCGTCGTTGATGCCCACGATGGGGCAGCCGGTCTTCAGCGCGAAGTCCATGACCTTGACGATCTTCTCGCCGTAGACCTCGCCGAGGGAGCCGCCGAAGATGGTGAAGTCCTGCGAGTAGACGCAGACGGTCCGGCCGTCGACGGTGCCGTAGCCGGTGACGACGCCGTCCCCGTACGGGCGGTTCTTCTCGATGCCGAAGTTGGTCGAGCGGTGCCGCGCGAACTCGTCCAGCTCGATGAACGACCCCTCGTCCAGGAGCAGCTCGATGCGCTCGCGCGCCGTCAGCTTGCCCTTCGCGTGCTGCTTCTCCACCGCGCGCGCGGAGCCCGCGTGCGTCGCCTCGTCGATGCGGCGACGCAGATCCGCCAGCTTCCCGGCGGTGGTGTGACTGGTTGCGTCCGGTGTGGCGTCTTGCGGCTCGGACATCGCGATGCGGCTCCTGCTCGTCCTGGGTGGCTGGATGGGTGGCTGGATGGGCTGACTCGGGCTTTCCGGGGCATTTCGGAGGTACGGGGGGCTTACGGAGGCCGGAAAGGGCCGGTCGGGGCCCTCCTGGCTACCGGTTCGTAGCGTATCGGCGCGGCTGCGCTGTGGCAGTGCGTCGTTGGCCACACCGTCCCCTCCTAGGCTGGCCCCCATGACGCCCTCCGATGCCTCCGAGCCCTACGAGCCTTCCGGCTCTTCCGGCAGCCGCTGGTCCGACCTCGACCGGCCGCCGCTGAACGCCGCGGCCCTGCGCCGCGCCCTCGTACGGTCCGGCGCGCTGTGGACCTCCATCGATGTGGTGCCCGTGACCGGCTCGACCAACACGGACCTGGCCACGCTCGCCGGAGAGGGCGCGGGCCTCGCCCCCGGCGCCGTGCTCGTCGCCGAGGAGCAGTCCGCCGGGCGCGGGCGGCTCGACCGGCGCTGGTCCGCGCCCGCCCGCTCCGGGATCTTCTTCTCGGTCTACCTGGAGCCGGGCGACGAGGTGCCGATGGAGCGGTGGGGGTGGCTGCCGCTGCTCGCCGGGGTGGCGACCGCCGCCGCGCTGTCCCGCGCGGCGGGCGTGGACATGGCCCTGAAGTGGCCGAACGACCTGCTGGTGACGGTCCCGGAGAAGGCCGGGGGGACGGAGACGGGCTTCGCGGAGCGCAAGACCGGCGGGATTCTCGCCGAACGGGCCGGGGCCGGGGTGGTGCTGGGCATCGGCCTCAACGTCTCGCTGCGCGCGGACGAGCTGCCGGTGCCGACGGCCGGTTCGCTGCTGCTGGCAGGCGCGCCGGTGACGGACCGGGATCCGCTGCTGAAGGCCGTACTACGGTCGCTGGAGGAGTGGTACGGGCAGTGGCGCGCGGCCGGCGGCGATCCGGGGGCCTGCCGGTTGCAGGAGGCGTACACGGCGGGGTGCGTCACGCTCGGCCGGACCGTACGGGCGGAGCTGCCGGGCGACCGCGAACTCGTCGGCGAGGCCGTGGCGATCGACGGGGACGGGCGGCTGGTGCTCGCGACGGCGGAGGGGATGCAGGAGCCGGTGGGTGCGGGGGACATCGTGCATCTGCGGCCGGCAGGCGGCTGAGGAGCGGCGGGAGAGGGGCCGATGGACCCCGGGAGACCGCCGCGACGGGCGGGGCGCCTGCATCTGACGAGGTGAAAGGGGTGGGGGAGACCGAAGGGGCATCGGGACGCGCGGAGTCCGGAGAGTGAGCTACGGCACACCTGTCGTATCGTTGAGGCGTCCCGTCGTGGTCCCGAGGGGGACCGCGGAGCAGTGCGCGGGACACCGCGGTACAGGCACGGAGCACGGGCGAACAGTGATCGGCAGGGCAGTGCGCACGGATCGGACAGGGGGCGGGCGGTGACCGTCGACGACGCGGATGGCGCCGCCGAGGGGGACGACGACCCTCTTGCCCTGCGCCTGGAACAGCTGATCCTCGGCGCGGAGCGGCGCTACACCCCCTTCCAGGCGGCTCGGGCGGCCGGCGTCTCCATGGAACTCGCCTCCCGCTTCTGGCGCGCCATGGGCTTCGCCGACATCGGCCAGGCCAAGGCGCTCACCGAGGCCGACGTCCTGGCGCTGCGCCGGCTCGCGGGCCTGGTGGAGGCCGGACTGCTCAGCGAGCCCATGGCCGTACAGGTCGCCCGCTCCACCGGACAGACGACGGCCCGGCTGGCGGACTGGCAGATCGACTCCTTCCTGGAGGGCCTCACAGAGCCCCAGGAACCCGGCATGACGCGTACGGAGATGACGTACCCGCTCATCGAACTGCTCCTCCCGGAGCTCGAAGAATTCCTCGTC
>NZ_JBHVHQ010000826.1:0-3847 GCF_042800135.1 Streptomyces sp. NPDC057654
CCTGTACGCCGTGCCCGGCTCGCCCGTCGCACCCGAGGACGCCGCGATGCTCCAGGAGGCCGCCGAGGGGGCCCGTACGGCCTTCGCGGTGCCCGAGGAGGCGCACGCCGTGGACGTCGTGCGGGACGCGGCGCTCGGGCTGCTCGGGGACGGCCCGGAGCAGCGGGACTTCTGCGCGCGCTTCGCGCAGACCGCGTCCGCGCTGCGCGCCAAGTCCGTCGAGGACACCGCCTTCTACCGGTACGCGCCGCTGCTGTCCGCCGCCGAGGTCGGCGGCGCGCCCGAGCGTCCGGCCGTGTCCCCGCGGGAGTTCCACGCCTACTGCGCCCGTACGCAGCGCGACTGGCCGTCCTCCGGGACGGTCCTGTCCACGCACGACACGAAGCGGAGCGCGGACGTCCGGGCGCGGATCGCGGCGCTCGCCGAACATCCCCGCCAGTGGCGCGAGTTGCTGGCGTCACTGGAGCCCCTGGCGCCTCTGGACCGGGACGCGCACCATACGGCGGCGGGCGGCGCGCCCGACGCACATGTGGCGTGGGTGGCGTGGCAGCTGGCGCTGGGGCTGGCCGGTACGGACGTGGGCGCGGACACGGGCGCGGACGCAGGGCGGCTGGCGCCGGCGGTGCTCAAGAGCGTGCGGGAGGCCGCGTTGCGCACCACCTGGACCGAGCCGGACGCGGCGTACGAGGCGGCGGTGACGGCGTTCGTGGAGGCGGGGCCCTGCGGTCCGGCGGGGGCCGAACTCGCCCGGTTCCGCGCCGAGCTCGCGCCGTCCGTACGGGCCAACACCCTCGGAGCGGCCCTGCTGCACCTGACCATGCCGGGCGTACCGGACCTCTATATGGGCACCGAACGCGAATATCTCGCCCTCGTCGACCCGGACAACCGCCGCCCGCCGCGCTTCCCGGTCCAGCCCCTCACGGAGACCGACGAGGCCCCACGCGGCCTTTCGGACGAAAAGCTGCTCCTGACCCGCACCGTGCTGCGGCTGCGCCGGGCGCACCCCGAGTGGTTCGGCGCCGCCGCCTCGTACGAGCCGCTGGAGGCCGCCGGTCCGGCCGCCGGCCACTGCACCGCCTTCGTCCGCTCGGGCGCGGCGGTCAGCGTGGTCACCCGGCTCCCCCGCCGCCTCGCGGAGTCCGGCGGCTGGCGCGGCACGGAGCTGCGGCTCCCGGGGGCAGAGGGGGCCGGCTGGCGCGAGTCGCTGACGGGCCGGGGCTTCGGCGGTCCCTCCGTACCGCTGGCCGAGCTGCTGGACCGCCGCCCGGTGGCGCTTCTCGTACGGGCGTGAGCCGATGGCGCTTCTCGTACGGGCGTGAGCCCACGCGCGTCAGCCGCCCTCCGCTCAGCCGCCCTTCCGCTTGGCGAGGGCGTCCGAGAGGGCCTCCGACGCGACGAGGACCGCCGTGCCGAGTACGGCCAGAACGATGCCCGCGAAGACCTCGTAGCCCTTCACAAAGGGGAGGCGCGTGAACAGCCACACCGGACGGTGCCAGCCCGTGAAATGGCACACCAGGCCCGCGGCGCCTTCTACGAACAGGGCCACGCCCAGCAGCTCCCATGTCTTCTTCATGCCGCCACGCTAGGAAAGCGCAGGCCGGGGATGGGTCGGCCGAAGGTATACGGCTGTGCGACTTTGGTCGTCGATCGGGTTCGTGACCGTCCGCCGCGCCCGTCGGGTCAGTAGGTTCGTCGGCATGAACAGCTCATCGGGGGCCCGTACGGCGCGCGACTGGATCGTGGACATCTCCTGCTTCCTGCTCGCCGCGGCGTTCATCCTGCTCGCCTCCAAGCCGGCGGCGAGCGTGTCCGGCACGACGCACGGCGTGCTCGTCACCGACCAGGTGGTGGGCGCGCTGAGCTGCGCCGCGCTGTGGCTGCGGCGGCGGTGGCCGTTGGAGCTGGCGGTCGTGTTGGTGTCCCTCAGCGCGTTCTCGCAGTTCGTGCCGGGTGCGGCGGCGGTGGCGGTGTTCACGGTCGCCGTGCACCGGCCGTTCCGTGTCACCGCGTGGCTGGGCGGTCTGGCGGTGGCGACCACGGTCGTCGAGCCGCTCGTACGCCCCGATCCGGGCCTTTCCCTCACCGCGGCGGTGCTGGTCGGCTCCATGCTCTATCTCGCGGTGATCGGCTGGGGCATGTTCGTCCGCTCCCGCCGCCAGTTGCTGCTGTCGTTGCGCGAGCGGGCGCGGCGCGCCGAGGCCGAGGCCGGACTGCGGGCGGAGCGGGCGCAGCGGCTGACGCGGGAGCGGATCGCCCGCGAGATGCACGACGTGCTGGCACACCGGCTGTCGCTGCTGAGCGTCCACGCGGGCGCGCTCGAATACCGCCCGGACGCGCCGCCGGAGCAGATCGCCGTGGCGGCCGGGGTGATCCGCGACAGCGCGCACCAGGCGCTGGAGGATCTGCGGGAGGTCATCGGGGTGCTCCGCGCCCCGGACGACGAGGGCGACGGGGAGGGGGACGGCGGCGAGGGCGGCGGCGGGGCCCGGCCGCAGCCCACCCTGGCCGACCTGCCGCGCCTGGTGGCGGAGGCGCGGCTGGCCGGTACGGACGTCTCGTACGAGTCGCTGCCCGCCGGTGCGAGAGCCGACGCCGTGGCCGGGGGCGTGCCCGCCGCCACCGGCCGGACGGCGTACCGGATCGTGCAGGAAGGGCTGACCAACGCCCGTAAGCACGCGCCGGACGCGACGGTCGACGTAAGGATCACGGGGGCGGCGGGCGAGGGGCTGAGCGTGACCGTCAGCAATCCGCTGCCACTGGCTCCGGGCGCTTCGCGGTCGGCGATCCCGGGGGCCGGGCAAGGACTGATCGGCCTTGCCGAACGGGCGCAGCTCGCGGGCGGCCGGCTGGAGAGCGGCGCGGTGGGCGGTGTGGTGGGCGGTGTGGTGGGCGGTGTGGTGGGCGGTGTGGACGGCGCTGCCTTCCGGCTGGCCGCCTGGCTACCGTGGCCCTCATGACCGATCCCGCCCGTCCGGCCCCCGCGCACGCGTCCGCTCCCGAACCGCCCTCCGTACGACTGCTGCTCGTGGACGACGACCCGCTCGTACGAGCCGGGCTGCGCCTCATGCTGGGCGGCGCGCCGGATCTGGAGATCGTCGCCGAGGCGTCCGACGGCGGCGAGGTGCTGCCGCTGGTGGACCGGTACGCGCCCGACGTCGTCCTCATGGACATCCGGATGCCGGCCATGGACGGCCTGGCGGCGACCGAGGAATTGTGTCGGCGACCGCATCCGCCGCAGGTCATCGTGTTGACGACGTTCCACGCCGACGAACAGGTGCTGCGCGCGCTGCGGGCCGGGGCGGCCGGATTCGTCCTGAAGGACACGCCGCCGGCCGAGATCGTCGCGGCCGTACGGCGGGTGGCGGCGGGCGAGCCGGCGCTCTCGCCGGCCGTGGTGCGGCAGCTCGTCTCGCATGTGGCGGGCTCGGGCGCGAACGGCCGCCAGGCGCGGGCGCGGGCGCAGCTGGGGCAGTTGAACGACCGGGAGCGGGAGGTGGCCGTCGCGGTCGGGCAGGGAAGGGCGAACGCCGAGATCGCGGAGACGCTGTTCATGAGCGTCGCGACGGTCAAGATGCATGTGTCGCGGATTCTCGCCAAGCTCGACCTGTCGAACCGGGTCCAGATCGCGTTGCTGGCCCACGACGCGGGGCTGATCGACCGGGAGTAGACGGGATCGCGGCGCGGGAGGGGCACGAACGCCCGTAGCGGAGCACCATAGGGAAATCGCCGTCCGTAGAGACAGCCCGGAGAACAGGGGGCCGACAATGCGGTTCGAGGTGTGGTCGCCCGACGCGCGGCGGGTTTCGCTGCGGCTCCAGGGCCACGAGCACGGCATGGAGCGCGATCC